>NZ_JBWBEW010000038.1:0-52267 GCF_056148915.1 Microvirga sp. jy35
TCGGACATGCAGTACACGCAGCGGAAGTCGCAGCGGTCCGTCACCGAGACGCGCACATAGGTGATGGCCCGGCCGAACGGGTCCACTAGGGATCCGCCAGCACCGGAAGTCGCAGGCTGAACCTGTATGGCCCTCATGGTGGAAACGCTCTCGTTCACGGGAATCCTTGCTTCGGATCTCATCATCAAGCAGGTAGCGTCAATTGCAACCTGGAAAAGGGTGAGATCATGGCATCGGAGCGCTGGCCGACCGAGATTCGGCTGTCGAAGGACAAGCGCAGCCTGCATATCGCCTTCGGGGACGGCGCGGCGTTCGACCTGCCGGCCGAGTACCTGCGGGTGACGAGCCCCTCGGCCGAGGTCCAGGGGCACAGCCCCGCCGAGCGGAAGACGGTTCCGGGCAAGCGGGAAGTGGCGATCCTCAGCGTCGAGCCGGTGGGAAATTATGCCGTGAAGCTGGTCTTCGACGACATGCACGACACCGGGATCTACGGCTGGGACTATCTCTACAGGCTCGGAGCGGAGCAGGGGGAGAAATGGCAGGCCTATCTCGACGAGTTGGCCGCCAAGGGACTGTCGCGGGACCGGGTGAGGTGAAAATCCAACCGCACTGTCATTCCGGGGCGGCCATGGGCCGAGCCCGGAATCCATGAACACGACGCCGCTCTCACGAGCGCGGCGGATCGCACGCATCCTGTTCTGAAACCTCAGCGATTGTGGATTCCGGGCTCCGCTGCGCGGCCCAGGAATGACGGTGAAAAAAGGTTCAGGAACGAAAATGGCCGGGACGAGCCCGGCCATGATCTGCGATTCAGGAGCCTTTACCGAAGAACCACGACCCGCGAGCCGACCTTGGCGCGGTTGTAGAGGTCCGTCACATCCTCGTTGGTCATGCGGATGCAGCCCGACGAGACGGCTTCGCCGATGGTCTCCGGTTCGTTCGAGCCGTGGATCCGGTAGATGGTGCTGCCGATATAGAGGGCGCGGGCGCCGAGCGGGTTGTCGGGACCGCCCTTCATGTAGCGGGGCAGGTCGGGACGGCGCTTGAGCATGGCCGCCGGGGGGCGCCAATCCGGCCATTCGCGCTTCATGGTAACGGAATGGGTGCCCGCCCAGGTGAAGCCCGGACGGCCGACGCCGACTCCGTACTGCACGGCCTGGCCGTTGCCGAGCACGTACCACAGGCGGCGCTCGCTGGTGGAGACGACGATCGTGCCGGGAGCGTAGCGGCCGGTGAAGGTAACGATCTGCCGCGGGACCGCCGAAGCCTGCGCCCGGTACGTCTCCTCGGCGCTGTAGAGCGGCTGGCGGGTGAGAGGATCGATAGCCGTAAATGCCGCAGCCGGCGTCGCGAGCGCGACGAAAGCGCAAGCAAGCCCGGTGAGAGCAGCGCTGGTGCGTCCCATAATTGCCTCTGTTTGAACATCTTTGGTGGCGGGTTCGTGATTGCTCAACGCAACAGCCCCGCTTGGGATCCATGCAGTATCAGGGTTTTGCTATAAAATCCTAGTGCCGATCCGCCACATTCTCGCCACGTCGTAAGCGAGCCGTTAAGGCCAAGGCGCCACAATCTGCGCAGCAAAATACTTGAGCCATGAGCCGCTTCTTTGGCTTGACGCAGGGGGTTCGCGGCCTTTAGAAGGCCCTTGTCAGGGCGCGTAGCTCAGCGGGAGAGCATTCGCTTCACACGCGAAGGGTCACAGGTTCAATCCCTGTCGCGCCCACCATTCCTTCCTGGCAGTCAAGCTTCACATTTTCGTGCGCGTCCGGAGAGCATTCGCGACTGCCGCGCCGCGTCAGGCCGCGAGCGGCCTCATGAGGCGCTGGATGGCAGGAAACAGCTCGTCGAAATGCTTGATGACGATATCCGGCCCGAGCTCCTGCACCGGGACGTCCGTGTAGCCGAAGGGCACGGCGACAACCGGGATGCCGGCATTCCTCGCCGTCACGATGTCGGTGCGCGAGTCGCCGATCATGATCGCGCGGCTTGGATGGCCGCCAGCCCGCTCGATGGTCAGGGTCAGGTGACGGGGATCCGGCTTGAAGTAGCGGAAGGTGTCGCGGCCGCAATTGGCCGCGAAGCGATGGCCGATCCCGAGCTCCTGCAGCAGCTTGATCGAGTGCTCCTCGACCTTGTTGGTGCAGACCGCCAGGATGAATCCTGCCTCCTCCAGGCGGTCGAGAGCCTCGGCCACGCCGGGATAGAGCCGGGTCCGGACGCAGATGTTCTCCCCGTAATGGACCATGAACTGCCGGAACAGCTCGTCGAGGTAATCAGGCGTCAGCTCCTTGCCGGCCGCCTCGAAGCCGCGTTGGATCAGGGCGCGGGCGCCCGCGCCGATCATGTCGCGCGCCTTTCTCACCGGCAGCGGCGCCAGTCCCTCGCGGCCGAGGATCACGTTCAGGGTCCCGACGAGGTCGCCGGCTGTGTCCGCCAGGGTTCCATCGAGGTCGAAGACGGCGATGGGCGAGACGTTGTGCGGGGTATCAATGGCCATGAAGGTCGGCTACCTGCTGCGGGCAAGGGAATCAAGCATGGGGATGATAAGGTCTCATGGTTGATTCGTTCTTACCGAATGGAGTGTTGAATGCGGCCCTTTGGTTCCGCGGCGTTTTTTTTCGCAGCCCTGGCGTTGGGAGGTCTCGGAGGCCCCGCCTTGGCTGCATCCTACGATTTCGTTCCCGCTCCCCAAACCGACCTGAACCGTATTTATAGGATCGATCGGATCACCGGCGAGGTGAGCTCCTGCCAATATGGATTGCAGGAAGGCACAATCGGGGTGACCCTGTGCTTCAGCGCCGGCGAAGGCGCCGGCGCCCAGGCTCCGGGCGAGTACGGGCTCGTCGCCTCCCGCCACGAGCGGGAAGGGGGCGTGTTCCGGGTCAATTACCGGACCGGCCAGATGAGCATCTGCTACGTGTTCGACGAGCGGGTGGTGTGCACCCCGCAGACGACGCCGTCGCCGGCAACCTCCTCGGCTGCCGCCCCGGTGGCGACGCCCAGCGTGAGCCCAGGCTCCGGGGCCTCGCCGCAGCGTCCCTGAGCCCCCTTGCCGGAGGATCAGGGACAGCCCCCATCCATGAAACGTTCTTTCTTCCGGGCGCTCCGGCATGCTAGAGCATCGGACCCAAAAGTGGATTTGCACTTTTGGGATCCATCCGATGCTCAATTCATAGCTTGCGCATCGTGTGGACCGGAAAACCGGATCCACTTTTCCGCACGATGCGCTAAAGCCGGGTCATACGGCCCTCCGGCCGGGTGCCTCCATGATTTTCGAGGATATCCGTGAGCGACACTCTCAAACGCGCAGCAGCCGAACGGGCAGCCCAGATCGTCACCGACGGGATGAGGCTGGGGCTTGGCACCGGCTCGACGGCGGCGCATTTCGTCGCGGCCATCGGAGAGCGCGTCCGGGGCGGGCTGAAGGTCGTGGGCGTGCCCACCTCCGAGGCGACCCGCGATCAGGCTCAGCGCGAGGGCATTCCCCTGACGACCCTCGACGAAACGCCGGATCTCGACCTGACGGTCGACGGGGCCGACGAACTCGACAACGACCTGCGCCTCGTCAAGGGCGGGGGTGGTGCGCTGCTGCGGGAGAAGATCGTTGCCTCCGCGAGCCAGCGCATGATCGTCATCGCCGACGGGTCGAAGCTCGTGATGAAGCTTGGAGGCTTCCCGCTCCCGATCGAGGTGGTGCCCTTCGGCCTCACGGCCACCGAGCGCGCCATCGCCCGGCTGCTGGACTCCCTCTCCATGACCGGCGAGCTGCGTCTCAGGCGCGCTGCCGACGGTGCGCCCTACGTGACGGATGGCGGCCATTTCATTCTCGATGCGCATCTCGGGCGCATCGACAAGCCGAACGTGCTTGCCTCGACGCTGAACAACATCCCCGGCGTCGTCGAGCACGGTCTTTTCCTGGGCCTGGCCACCGGTGCGATCCTCGCCACCGCTGACGGGCTCGTCGAACTCGGTCAGCTCTGACCAAAGCCATGACGATTGGAGCCCTATTCATGATCCGTAACGCATCACGCCTGGCCGCGACCTCGGTCGCGCTGTTCATGCTCGCCAGCCCGGTCTTCGCCCAGGCGCAGCAGAGCCCCAGCCATCTCGCCGTCGCGCGCGAGGTCGCCATCACCTCCGGCATGACCCGCTCCTTCGATGCCATGGTGGAGCCCTTCCTCGAACAGCTGCAGCAGATGAACGTGATCCGCCCGGAGATCAAGAAGGACCTCGATCAGGTGGTCGCGCAGATCCGGCCCGAGCTCGATCAGCAGAAGCAGAAGATGGTCGACAACGCGGCCAAGGCTTTCGCCAGCCGCATGACCGAAGCCGAGCTGAAGGCAATCTCTGACTTCTACAAGTCGGCGGCCGGCAAGAAATACGTGGAGGTCCAACCAGGCATCCTCGACGACGTCGTCCGTGATCTCGCCACCTGGACGCAGGAGACCGCTCAGTTCGTGATGAACCGCGCCCGCGACGAAATGGGCAAGCGCGGGCACCAGCTGCAGTAATCAGCCCACCGGCTCCGCGACCTTTCCGGCTCCCTGCCGGAGCACGGCATCCGCGGAGCCGCATCCGCATCCAGGCTCGCCCTCGGCCTTTGCCTCAGCATCGGCGGCGCAGCAGGCATCGATCTCGGCCGGGGCGGGTCCGCCGCAGCAGCCGGGCGACACCGCCGCGGCTTCAGCGCCCCGGTTCGTCGAGCACACTCCTGTTTCCGGCAGGACGAGATGAGTGTCGTCGGCAGCTTTGAGGTCGCCTGCAAGGGCTGCCACGACGGAGCGCACCTGTTCGTAGCCGGTCAGCATCAGGAAGGTCGGAGCGCGTCCGTAGCTTTTGATGCCAACCGTGTAGTAGCCGGGTTCCGGATGGGCGAGCTCCCGGTGCCCGTGGGGCGGGACGGATCCGCAGGAGTGCAGGTTCGGATCGATGAGCGGGCCCAAAGCCTTTGCGCTCTCCAGCCAAGGATCCAGGTCGAGGCGCAGCTCCCGCGTCAGGTTCAAATCCGGTCTCTGACCTGTTGCAACCACGATCCTGTCGACGGGCCCGATCTCACGTTTGGCCTCTGACGTCTCGTCCGCGACAGTGACTTGCCCGCCTGCGGCCTGAACGCGGGTCGCGGAAAAGCCGGGCACCAGCGAGATCCGACCGGTCTCCACGAGAGCCTTGAGTCTGAAGCCGAGCTCGCCCCGGGCAGGAAGCTGGTCGGAGCGCCCTCCGCCATAGACCCGCATCAGGTTGGCGCCGCGGGTCGCCCACACGATGGACGTCCGCGGCTCGTGCTCCGCCAGGCGAGCCAGATCGAGGAGCACATTGGCTGCCGAATGTCCGGCGCCGACCACCAGCGTCTTCCTGCCTTGATAGGCCATGCGATCCTGTCCGAGCACATCCGGGATCCCATAGGCGATGAGATCCTGATGATCGGTCTCGCCCTCTGCCGGGACCCCGCCTGCCCCAAGCGGGTTCGGACCGGTCCAGGTGCCGGAGGCGTCGATCACCGCCCGCGCCAGGTCGCGCCTCATGCGGCCGCTGCCATCCTGAACGGCGAGAACGAAGGGCTTTGCCCCTCTGTCCCTGCTCAGCACCTTGTCGGCACCCTGCCGGGTGATGGCCGTCACTTTGGCTTTCGTCTCGATCACCGCGGCCATGTGCGGGATGGCAGCCAGAGGCCTGAGGTAGGCTTCGTACAGATCCCGCCCCGTCGGCATGGCTTTTCCGGGAGGCTCCTCCCAGCCATGGGTTTCCAGCAGAGCACGGGCGACCGGGTCGATGTTAAATTCCCAGGGCGAGAACAGACGTACATGGGCCCAGTCCCTGACATTCGCGCCCGCGGTCGGGCCCGCCTCGTACACCTTCACGGGCAGTCCGCGTCGGATCAGATGAGCGGCAGCGGCAAGCCCGATGGGGCCGGCTCCGATGATGGCTACAGGATAGTTGGACAGTGATGTCATAGGGTTGGCCTCCGGACGGCATTCAGCAGCAAGGGACAGGCTCAGGAGCGATCGCACCTTGCAGACCCTTGATCAGGCTGCGCCCCTGACAGCAGAGCTCCCTCAGAATGCGCGAAGGATCACGATGAAGCGGCTGCGCCAGAGCTGTCCGGATATCGGTCCGTTGGAGGCCGATGTCCTCCAGAAGGTGATCGTCCAGCTCGGAGAGCGCGACGACCTGCCGACGGATGCGCGCAGCATGGATCAGACGGTGGAATGTCAGGATGAAGGGCGTCATGTCTCTTTTCCTTTCATGCTTCCGGTATTATGGAAATTACGGGCAAAAGTTTAAGCGGCGGCGTCTCTGATCGGCTTCACACAGGCGGCATCGGCACAGCACTCATCGACCAGGTAGCCGATGAGGCTGTTCATGACAGGGTAGTTGGCCCGGCAGATCAGGGTGGTCGCCTGCCGCTCCTGTGTCACCAGCTCCGTCAAAAGGAGGCGTTGAAGGTGATGCGAGAGAGTCGAGGCAGGGATACCGAGACGCTCCTGGACCTGTCCGACAGGCAAACCTGCCTCGCCCGCGCGGACGAGCATTCGATAGACCTGAAGGCGGGTCGGGTTCCCAAGGGCTTCGAGTTGCTTGGCGGCTTGTTCGATATTCATGGAAATAAGATGGATCAATCCTTAGAGGGCGTCAAGCGATAATTCCAGAATAGTCGAAATAACCTTCTGGCTGCTCCTGCGCGGACGTCCGTAAAGCGTAGCCACGATCGAGGATGTGGGGCGCCGGGCACCCTCTCGAGCGGAAGAGAGCAGGGCTGTTCTCAGCCCTGCTCTTGAGGGATCAGTCCTCGACAGCCTTGAACCGCCCCAAGCCCTTGAGGAAGAAGGGCAGGACGAGGGCGATCAGGGCGATGGCGAGGAGCGTTGCCGAAATCGGGCTCTGGAGCAGGGTCATCGGATCGCCCAGGCTGATCGAGAGCGCGCGCCGCAACTGGCTTTCCGCCAGAGGGCCGAGAATGAGGCCCACGATGACCGGTGCGATCGGGAAGTCGAAGCGGCGCATCAGGAAGCCGAGCACGCCGAAGATCGTCAGCATGATGAGCTCCACCGGCGAGGGATTGGCCGCGATGGTGCCCATGGTGGCGAAGACCAGGATGCCGGCATAAAGCCACGGCTGCGGGATCGTCAGCAGGCGAACCCAGAGGCCCACCAGGGGCAGGTTGAGCACCAGCAGCATCACGTTGGCGATGAACAGGCTCGCGATCAGGCCCCAGACAAGGTCCGGGTTCTGGGCAAACAGCAGAGGGCCGGGGTTGATGTTGTACTGCTGGAAGCCGGCCAGCATCATGGCGGCCGTGGCCGAAGTGGGAAGGCCCAGGGTCAGCAGCGGCACGAGGGTGCCTGCGGCAGAGGCATTGTTGGCAGCCTCCGGGCCTGCCACGCCCTCGATGGCTCCCTTGCCGAAATCCTCGGGGTGCTTGGTCAGGCGCCGTTCCGTTGCGTAGGACAGGAAGGTGGGAATCTCCGCGCCTCCTGCGGGCAGGGCACCGATGGGAAAGCCGAACATGGTGCCCCGCAGCCAGGGCTTCCAGGAGCGCTTCCAGTCCTCCCTGGTCATCCAGAGGGAGCCGCGAACGGCCTCGAGCTTTTCCTCATGCACATGGCGCCGGGAGGCGACATAGAGCGCCTCACCCACGGCAAAGAGGCCGACCGCCAGGGTCGTGACCTCGATGTTGTCGTAGAGCTCCGCGACGCCGAAGCTCAGGCGCGACTGGCCGGAGAGCAGATCGATGCCCACCAGTCCGAGCATCAGGCCGATGAACAGGCTGGTGAGGCCGCGCACGGGGGAATCGCCGAAGGTGGCCGAGACGGTGACGAAGGCCACGACCATCAGGGCGAAGTAATCCTCGGGCCCGAAGCTCACGGCGATGTCGACAAGGTAGGGCGCAAGCAGCGTGAGCCCCAACGTCGCGATCGTTCCCGCCACGAAGGAGCCGATGGCCGCGGTGGCGAGCGCGGGGCCGCCGCGTCCGGCTTTGGCCATCAGGTTGCCTTCCAGGGCCGTCGCCATGGAGGCGCTTTCGCCCGGCGTGTTGATCAGGATCGCGGTCGTCGAGCCGCCATACATGCCGCCGTAATAGATGCCGGCGAACATGATGATGGAGCCTGCCGGATCGAGCTTGAAGGTGATCGGCAGGAGCAGCGCCACGGTGAGGGCCGGGCCGATGCCGGGGAGCACGCCGACGGCGGTGCCGAGAAGAACGCCGATGAGGGCGAACAGCAGGTTCATCGGCTGGATCGCGACGGAAAGGCCGCCGGCGAGGGAGGTGAAGGCTTCCATGGCGGCCTCAGAACAGGCGTTCGAGCGGCCCTGCCGGCAGGGACAGGGTCAGGAGCTTGGCGAAGAGCACGTAGACGATGATGGCGATCACCGCGCCGATGATGAAATCGGTCACGAAGGCCCTGCGCCCGAAGGCGGTGGAGGTTGCCGCAAAGAGCAGGGCGGTGCCGAGCATGAAGCCGCCGCCGAACCGGATCAGGACGATCAGGCAGGCAAGCGCCCCGAGGATCAGAATGATCGGCTTCCAGTCGAGGCTCTCGCGGACCGGAAGGTCGCCGCGGAAAGCCCCGATGGCATTGCCGATGGCGAGCAGCGTGAGGCTGCCCGAGACGATGATGGGCATGACCTTCGGGCCGAGATCGTAGGGGGACAGAATCTGCAGCTTGGTCATGTCCCACCAGACGAGGCCAGCCAAGACGAGCAGAAGAAGGGCGATGACGAGGCCTGCCACGTCGATGCGCCGCTGGGGGGATGAGGCCATGGGAATTCCTGCAAAAAAGAAGCGCCGCGCTTCGTGAACGCGGCGCTCCTAAACCATTCTAGGCTTGAGCTTACGACTTCACCAGTCCCACGGCGGTGAGCACTTCCTTGGTGCGGGCCTGCTCGTCGGCCAGGATCTTGATGAAGGCATCGCCGGACACGTAGGCGTCCTCCCAGCCCTTGGCCTTCAGGATGTCCTGCCACTCCTTGGACTTTGCCATCTTGTCCATGGCGTCCGTCAGGGCCTTCTTCTGGTCGGCGGAGATGCCGGGAGGTGCCACGACCGCGCGCCAGTTGGCGATCTCGAGGTCGATGCCCTGCTCCTTGATGGAGGGCACGTCCACATTGGCCGTCTTGGTGGCCGAGGTCAGGCCGATGAGGCGCAGCTTGCCGGCCTTCACCTGGCTCTCGAACTCGCCATAGCCCGAAATACCCGCCGTCACCTTGCCGCCGAGGATGGCCGCCAGGGCCTCGCCGCCGCCGGAGAAGGGGATGTAGTTGATCTTCGTCGGGTCGGCACCGGCTGCCTTGGCGAAGAGCGCCGCGGCGATGTGGTCGACGCCGCCCGCCGAACCGCCGGCCCAGGTCACCTTGGCCGGATCGGCCTTGATGGCTGCTGCGAGGTCCTTGGCGTTCTTGATCGGCGAATCGGCCGGCACCACGATCGCCTCATACTCCGTCGTCAGGCGGGCGATGGGGGTGGTCTGGTCGAGGGTGACGGGCGACTTGTTGGTCAAAAGCGCACCCACCATCACATAGCCCATGACCATGAGCTGGTTGCCGTCGCCCTTGGAGTTGTTCACGAGCTGGGCGATGCCGATGGAGCCGCCGGCGCCGGGAACGTTGGTGACCTGCGCGCTCTTGGCTGTGCCGGATTGGGTCAGGGCCTGCTGCATGGAGCGGGCCGTCTGGTCCCAGCCGCCCCCCGGCGCTGCGGGAGCCATGATCTTGAGCTCCATCTGGGCTGCCGCCGATGTCACGAATCCGGCCACGGCTGCAGCCGCGAGTGCGCTGCGCCAAAGGCCTTTGCGAAACTGGGTCATCTGGTTTCCTCCGTCGACGCTGACGTTTGGTGAGAGCGTCCTGGGCCAGAACCTAGAGACGGAACAAGGGGGCGGCAAGCGCTTGCTTCTTTATCGCTGTTGAACCCTGGCGTAAGAGCTACGCTACTGGGCGGGCAGCCATGTGCCCGAAGCAGGGCTGTCGGGCGGTGTCGTCCGAAGACGTTCCCTATATGAATCGTTGAACACGGAATTTGAGCGGAGACCGCACCATGACCTCATTCGATGTTGATCTCTTCGTCATCGGAGGCGGGTCGGGCGGCGTGCGCGCGGCCCGGATTGCCGCCGGTTACGGCGCGAAGGTCATGCTGGCGGAGGAGTACAGGGTCGGCGGAACCTGCGTCATCCGCGGCTGCGTGCCCAAGAAGCTGATGGTCTATGCGAGCCGCTTCGCCGACGAGTTCCATGAGGCGCAAGGATTCGGCTGGAGCGTCGGCGAGACCCGCTTCGACTGGGCCACCCTGATCCGCAACAAGGATGGGGAGATCGACCGGCTGGAGGGCATCTACCGGACCAATCTGGAGAAGGCCGGCGTCGAGGTCGTCGACAGCCGTGCCGTCATCGAGGATGCGCATACGGTTCATGTGCTCAAGACCGGCGCCCGGATTCGCGCCCGCTACATCCTGGTTGCGGTGGGCGCCCATCCGACCCTGGAGCCGGCCATTCCAGGGGGCGAACTCGGCATCACGTCAAACGAGGTCTTCCATCTCGAGACGCAGCCGAAGCGCATCCTGGTGGTCGGCGGCGGCTATATCGCCGTTGAATTCGCAGGCGTCTTCGCAGGCCTCGGCAGCGAGGTCACGCTCCTGCACCGGGGCGACAAGCTCCTGCGCGGCTTCGACGACGACGTCCGCGACGCCTTAGGCGAAGCCTATGCCCAGCGCGGCATCAACCTGGCCCTGGGCCGAACCCTCACGAGCTTGGAGAAGACGGGAGACGGGATCGCCGCGGCCCTGTCCGATGGCGCGACTCTCATGGTCGATCAGGTTCTCGTCGCCACCGGGCGGCGTCCCAACACCAAGGGGCTCGGCCTCGAGACTGCGGGGATCACCGTCGACGAGGTCGGGGCCATTCCGGTGGACGCCTATTCCCAGACCCTCATCCCGTCGGTCTATGCGGTCGGCGATGTCACCAACCGGGCGAACCTCACCCCCATCGCCATCCGCGAGGGCCACGCCTTCGCCGATACGGTGTTCGGGGGCAAGCCGACCATCGTCAACCACGACCTGATCCCGACCGCCGTCTTCTCCACGCCCGAGATCGGCGTGATCGGCTGCGGCGAAGGCTCCGCCCGAGCGATCTACGGTGACATCGACGTCTACAAGACCGCCTTCCGGCCCATGAAGGCAACCCTCTCGGGCGGGAAGGACCGGGTCTTCATGAAACTCATCGTCGACAAGGCCACCGACAAGGTCGTGGGCGTCCACATCATGGGGCACGACGCGGGCGAGATGATCCAGCTCGCCGGCATCGCCGTCACCATGGGGGCCACCAAGGCCGATTTCGACCGCACCGTCGCGGTTCACCCGACGGCAGCCGAGGAGCTGGTGACCATGCGAACCCCGGTGGTGGTGAAGCATCCGGTAGCCGTGGGATAAGACGAGGATCCGATGCATTGCACATGGCGTATCCGCTCGTCTCCTGGGGATCAGCCATGTGGCAAGCTTGTGGAATGAGGGCTAACCGCACGGTGCCGTTTCAACACTTCTGCATCATTTTCGCTGAATGTGTTGAAAATTGATAGGCTTGGCCGTAATATCCGTTTCAACACTAATCTTCAGTAAGTGATGAAACTGTTGAAACGATGATTTTTAAGGAGCTTAACAGCGACCAACGGCGTGAGAAGGTCAATTCGGATCAACGCTACTCCGTCTGGCGTGAAGCCAAGGCACGGGCTGAAGGGTACCGCGGCTCGCTCGTCTGGCAGGAGGTCAAAGGCGAGCAGTACCTGGTCCGAAGCTATTATGATGCCTCGGGAAATCGGCGCCAGAAGTCGGAGGGCAGACGCAGCCCCGAGACGGAGAAAAGAAAGTCCCATTGGGAGAGGGGCCGTGAGGAGGCTACCGGGCGTTTCAAATCCATGCGTGACGTCATGCTTCGGCAGGCCGCCATCAACCGGGCCGTGAAACTTGGACGTGTGCCGCTCGTCGGGGCGAAGATCATCCGTGCACTCGATGACGCCGGGCTGCTGGGGAGCGGCATCCGCATCGTCGGCACGAACGCAATCTATGCCTATGAGGCCGCCGCCGGCGTCATGGTCGACTCCGGTATCACGGCGACCCTCGATATCGATCTGCTGCTCGATGCCAGAAAGGCCCTCAGGATCATCACGAGGAACGATGTCGCAGAGCCGGCACTGATCGGATTGCTGCGAAAGGTGGACAAGACCTTCGAAAGATCCAGCGAGACGTTCCGCGCGGTCAACAGCGAAGGATATCTCGTTGATCTCATCAAGCCCCAGCGGAGTCCGCCTTGGCTGGAGGAGCGGGTGCAGATCGGAGTTGCGGAGGATGACCTCGCGGCTGTTCCGATTAATGGGCTGGCATGGCTCGAGAGCGCACCTCCATTCGAGGCGGTCGCCATCGATGAAAGGGGAGGGCCTGTTCGGATTGTCGCCTGCGATCCGAGAGCTTTTGCAGCCCACAAGCTTTGGATGTCCCAACAACCTGATCGGGAGCCGACGAGACGGCGCCGCGACGCCTCTCAGGCGGAGGCCGTCGCACAGATCGTTTCGCAACATCTGATGCATCTGCCCTTCGAAAGCGACGAGATGCGCATGCTCCCGCGGGACGTGTACGAACAGGCAAAGCCGCTGTTCGAGCAAGGAGAGTTGCGGGATATAGACACTTTCTGAGGGCGGGCTTCGCACCAGCGGCGATGCTCGACTGTAAGGAGTCTGTCCGAGGGCGGGCCGGGTCGCGGCCTTTCGACACTCGCCTTTTTACTTATGTCGTGTATAGCTGCCGTTTCATGCCGCTTGTTGCGGCGCACGATGATCATTGAAGAAAGGACACGGGGGTAAGTGTCATGACCGAGCGGTGGACGCCCGACAGCTGGAGAAACAAGCCGATCCAGCAGGTTCCAGCCTATCCGGACCTCGAGGTGCTTGAGAGCGTCGAGCAGCAGCTCGCCGGCTTTCCTCCGCTCGTCTTTGCAGGCGAAGCCCGCAAGCTGAAGAAGACCCTGGCCAAGGTCGCCAAGGGCGAGGCCTTCCTGCTCCAGGGCGGCGACTGCGCCGAGAGCTTCGCCGAGCATTCGGCCGACAACATCCGCGACTTCTTCCGCCTGTTCCTCCAGATGGCCGTGGTGCTCACCTATGCGGGCGGCTCGCCCGTGGTGAAGGTGGGCCGCGTGGCCGGGCAGTTCGCCAAGCCGCGCTCGGCTCCGACCGAGACCATCGACGGGGTCGAGCTGCCGAGCTACCGGGGCGACATCATCAGCGACATCGCCTTCACGCCTGAGGCCCGCACGCCCGACCCGCGCCGCCAGCTCATGGCCTACCGCCAGTCGGCCGCGACGCTCAACCTGATCCGCGCCTTCGCCACCGGCGGCTACGCCAATCTCGAGAACACCCATCGCTGGATGCTGGGCTTCGTGAAGGATTCGCCGCAATCCTCGCGCTACAGCGAGCTCGCCGAGCGCATCACCGAGAGCATCAACTTCATGCGGGCCATCGGGATCGATCCCGAGACCCATCCCGAGATGCGCTCGACGGATTTCTACACCAGCCACGAGGCGCTGCTGCTCGGCTACGAGGAGGCCATGACCCGGGTCGATTCCACGACCGGCGACTGGTACGCCACCTCCGGCCACATGCTCTGGATCGGCGACCGAACCCGCCAGCCCGACCATGCGCATATCGAATACATGCGCGGCATCAAGAACCCGATCGGCCTCAAGTGCGGCCCGTCGCTCTCGGCCGACGGGCTGCTCAGGCTCATCGATGCCCTCAACCCTGACGACGAGTCCGGCCGCCTGACCCTGATCTGCCGCTTCGGCGCAGGCAAGGTGGGCGATCATCTGCCGGGCCTGATCCGCGCGGTGGAGCGGGAAGGCCGCACGGTGGTGTGGTCCTGCGATCCCATGCACGGCAACACCATCAAGGCGGGCTCGGGCTACAAGACGCGGCCGTTCGAGCAGGTCATGAGCGAGGTGCAGGACTTCTTCGCCATCCATCAGGCGGAAGGGACCCACGCGGGCGGCATCCACCTGGAGATGACCGGCAAGAACGTGACGGAATGCACCGGCGGCGCCCGCGCGCTGACCGATGCGGACCTGCGCGACCGCTACCACACCTATTGCGATCCGCGCCTCAATGCCGAGCAGGCGCTGGAAATCGCGTTCCTGACCTCGGAACTCATCAAGCGCGAGCGCCAGTCAAGGGAACAACCGACCGCCCTTGCGGCGGAGTAAGGGACTGGTCAGACTAAGAAAAAGGGGCGCCTCGGGCGCCCCTTTTTCTTTTACGCATACGCTACTCTACTGGTATTCGAACTCAGCTCAGCCATCCCATGAAGAAGAGGATGAGAATGATCGGCAGGGGAATGCCGATGAGCCAAAGCAAGCCGCCTTTCAACATGTCAGTCTCCCAGGTAATTTCATGTTGGAACAACGAACTGGACAGTAACGGGTTCCCACAAAGCTTGAGCTTTCAACGGCCTTGGATCCGCCCGGGTCCCTTGAGGCCCGGCCTGAGCGGCAGGAAGGGATCAGCGCGGCTCCCTCGGGGCTGAACTGTCGTGGGAAAGCTCACCTCTTTGCATTGCTGCGCAATCGGCAGCGCGCTAAATCCCTTACGCATCGTACGAAGAAGTGATGCCCGGTTTTCCCGCGCTGAACGATGCGCCGCTTCGGGGATTGAGCATCACAGGAATCCCAAAGGTGGCCTCCACATTTGGGTGTGATGCTCGAGGTGCCATGGCTCAGAACATTCTCAAGATCGCGCTCGCGCAGCTCAACCCCATCGTCGGCGACGTGGCCGGCAACGAAGAGATGGCGCGGCGGGCCCGTGCCGAGGCAGCCCGGATGGGGGCGGACATCGTGATGTTCGCCGAGCAGTTCCTCGCGGGCTATCCCGCCGAGGACCTCGTGCTGAAGCCCGCCTTCCAGGATACCTGCCGGGCGGCGCTCGAGCGGCTCGCCCGCGAGACGGCGGACGGCGGTCCCGGCATGCTGATCGGTTTGCCCTGGCGAGAGGGCGACGCGCTCTACAACGCTTATGCGCTCCTGGACGGCGGCACCGTCTCCGTCCGCTTCAAGGTCGACCTGCCCAATTACGGCGTCTTCGACGAGAAGCGCAATTTCGAGGAAGGTCCTTTGCCGGGGCCGGTCAACTTCCGGGGCATCCGCTTGGGGTTGCCCATCTGCGAGGACATCTGGAGCGGTGACGTGGTCGAGTGCCTTGCCGAGACCGGTGCCGAGATGCTGCTCGTGCCGAACGGCTCGCCCTATTGGCGCGGCAAGACGGAGGAGCGCTTCAACATCGCGGCCGCCCGCGTGACCGAGAGCGGTCTTCCGCTCGTCTATCTCAACCAGGTGGGCGGTCAGGACGAGCTCGTCTTCGACGGCGCCTCCTTCGTGCTCAATGCGGATTGCTCGCTCGCCTGCCAGCTGCCGGCCTACGAGGAGACCATCGCGCTCACCACCTGGGAGAAGGGCGAGGAGGGCTGGGTCTGCCGGGAGGCTCCGGTCGTGACCGTGGAGGAGGGCGAGGAGGCCGACTACGCCGCCTGCGTGCTCGGCCTGCGGGACTACGTGGAGAAGAACCGCTTCCCCGGCGTGGTGCTGGGGCTGTCCGGCGGCATCGATTCCGCCATCTGCGCCGCCATGGCGGTCGATGCGCTCGGGCCGGAGCGGGTCCATTGCGTGATGCTGCCCTACCGCTACACCTCCGGCGAGTCCCTGAAGGACGCAGAGGAATGCGCCAAGGCGCTCGGCGTACGTTACGACACCCTGCCGATCGCCGAGCCCGTGGAGGGATTCGAAGCCGCGTTGCAGCCCCTGTTTGCAGGCAGGGAGCGGGACATCACCGAGGAGAACCTCCAGAGCCGTGCCCGCGGTACGATCCTGATGGCGATCTCGAACAAATTCGGATCCATGGTGCTGACCACCGGCAACAAGTCGGAGATGTCGGTCGGCTACGCCACGATCTACGGCGACATGAACGGCGGCTTCAATCCGATCAAGGATCTCTACAAGATGGAGGTCTACCGCATCTCCGCCCTGCGCAACCGCTGGAAGCCGAAGGGTGCGCTCGGACCCGATGGAATCGTCATCCCCGAAAACATCCTCACCAAGGCACCCACCGCGGAGTTGCGCGAGAACCAGAAGGACCAGGACTCGCTCCCGCCTTACGAGGATCTCGACGAGATCCTGCGCGGGCTCGTGGAGCAGGAGCTTCGGGTCTCCGAGATCGTGGCGAAGGGCTACGATCTGGAGGTCGTCAAGAAGGTGGAGCGCCTGCTCTACATCGCCGAGTACAAGCGCCGGCAGGCGGCGCCCGGCGTGAAGGTCACGCGCCGGAACTTCGGCCGCGACCGCCGCTATCCGATCGTCAACCGCTACCGGGACCAGGGTCTGGCGGCTCACCAGAAGGACGAAGCCCTGGAGCGCGCCATCGGCAAGCCGCGCACCGGCTCGATGGACGTGTAGGGCACCCTCCACATACCCTCCTCCCCCTTATGGGGAGGAGTTGGAGGTGGGGGTGCCGGCGCCACGCTGATTCAGCCCTGCGCTCACACCCCACCCTTGATCCCTCCCCACAAGGGGGAGGGAATGAGGTCTGAGCGCTATCAAAGGCCCATCGCCCCTTGCGCGCCTTCGCTCCCTTCGTCATAGGGTTGGCGCATGTCCAAGCCCATCGTCCGCTTCGCCCCGTCTCCGACCGGGCACATCCATATCGGCAACACCCGCGTCGCCCTGCTCAACGCGCTCTATGCGCGGCGGGAGGGCGGCACCTTCATCCTGCGCTTCGACGACACGGATCTGGCGCGCTCGAAGCAGGAATATGCGGATTCCATCGAGGCCGATCTGCACTGGCTCGGCATCCCGCCCGACGTGATCGTCCGCCAGTCGAATCGGTTCGATCTCTATGGCGCCGCCGCCGAGCGGCTGAAGGCGGCCGGGCGGCTTTATCCCTGCTACGAGACGCAGGAGGAGCTGGAGTTCCGCCGCAAGCGCCAGCTCGCCCGTGGCCTGCCGCCGATCTACGACCGGGCGGCCCTGAGGCTCACGGACGAGGACCGATTGAGGCTCGAAGGCGAGGGCCGCAAGCCCCACTGGCGCTTCCACCTGGAGTCCACGAACGTCGCCTGGGAGGATCTCGTTCGCGGCCATTGCCACGTGGATTGCAGCTCGCTCTCCGACCCGGTGCTGGTGCGCGAGGACGGCACCTATCTCTACACCCTGCCGTCGGTGGTGGACGACATCGACCTCAAGATCACGCATGTGATCCGGGGCGAGGACCACGTGACCAACACGGCGGTGCAGATCCAGATCTTCGAGGCTCTGGGCGCGTCCGCTCCCACCTTCGCCCATCACAGCCTGCTGATCACGGCAAGCGGCGAGGGGCTGTCGAAGCGCCTCGGCCATCTGTCGGTGAAGGGCCTGCGCGATGCCGGTCTCGAGCCGCAGGCGGTCGCATCCCTGGCTGTTCTCGTGGGTTCGGCCGAGTCCGTGCGGCCGGTGGCCGATCTCAACGAGCTCGCCAGGCTGATCGACTTTTCGCACATCTCCCGCGCGCCGGCAAAGTTTGACGAGAGCGAGCTGGAGCACCTCAACGCCCGTCTCATTCACGAGATGCCCTATGAGGTCGCTCGCGCGCGGCTGGCGCAGCTCGGCGCCGATGAGGGAGAGGCGTTCTGGAATGCGGTGCGCGGCAACCTGACGAAGGTTCAAGACGCGGCGGAGTGGGCCAAGGTCGTGCGCGGTCCTGTGACACCGGTGATCGAGGACAGGGCCTTCATCGACGCTGCCGCCGGGGTTCTCCCGGAAGCCCCTTGGGACGCCACCTGCTGGAAGGCCTGGACGGAAGCGGTGAAAGCCGCCACGGGCGTGAAGGGCAAGGCGTTGTTCATGCCCCTGCGTCTTGCGCTGACAGGGCTCGACCATGGTCCCGAACTGGCGCCGCTGTTACCGCTGATCGGACCTGAGCGGGCGAGGGCGCGCTTGTCAGGGCAGGTGGCTTGAATTTCTCTTCGTCATGGCCGTCCCCGGACTTGATCCGGTGATCAGTCCCGGCCATCTCGTTTCTGAAAAGCGCCTCATCTGATCGAGATCACCGGCACAAGGCCGGTGATGACGTTTGGTGAACTAGGCCTTTATCCTGTAGCCCGTCCTGAAGATCCACCCGATGGCGGCGAGGCAGATGAGCATGAAGACCAGGGTCATGCCGAGGCTGATGCCTACGCCCACATCCGCAACGCCGTAGAAGCTCCAGCGGAAGCCGCTCACCAGATAGACCACCGGGTTGAACAGGGCGATCGTCTGCCAGAAGGGCGGCAGCATGTTGATGGAATAGAAGCTGCCGCCGAGGAAGGCGAGCGGCGTCACGATCATCAGGGGGACGATCTGCAGCTTCTGGAAGCTGTCGGCCCAGATGCCGATGATGAAGCCGAACAGGCTGAAGGTGACGGAGGTCAGCACCAGGAAGGCGATCATCCAGACCGGATGCGCGATGGAGAAATCCACGAAGAGCCGCGCCGTGATCAGGATGATGGTGCCAATGACGATCGACTTGGTGGCGGCCGCCCCCACATAGCCGATCACGGTCTCCACCGCGGAGATGGGGGCCGAGAGGACCTCGTAGATGGTCCCGGTGAATTTCGGCATGTAGATGCCGAAGGAGGCGTTCGAGATGCTCTCGGTGAGGATGGAGAGCATGATCAGGCCGGGCACGATGAAGGCCCCGTAGCTCACCCCCTCGATGCTGGCCATGCGCGAGCCGATGGCCGAGCCGAACACGATGAAGTAGAGCGAGGTCGAGAGCACCGGCGAGGCGATGCTCTGCATGATCGTGCGCCAGGTGCGCGCCATCTCGAAGAGATAGATGGCCTTGATTCCATAGAAGTTCATGAGCGCCCCCGCACCAGGCTGACGAAGATCTCCTCCAGCGAGCTCTCGGAGGTCTGGAGGTCCTTGAAGTCGATGCCGTGCTCGTTCAGGCGGCGCAGGAGGCCCGCGATGCCCGTCTCATGGCTTTGCGTGTCGAAGGTGTAGACGAGCTCGTTGCCGTCCTCGGAGAGCTGCAGATTCGCGGATTGCAGCTCGGCAGGCAGGCTCGAGAGCGGGCTCTGCAGGTGCAGGGTGAGCTGCTTCTTGCCCAGCTTCTGCATGAGCACATGCTTGTCCTCGACCAGGATGATCTCGCCCTTGTTGATCACCCCGATCCGGTCGGCCATCTCCTCGGCCTCCTCGATGTAGTGGGTGGTCAGGATGATGGTGACGCCGTTCTCGCGCAGCTGTCTGACCATCTCCCACATGTCCCGCCGCAGCTCCACGTCGACGCCGGCGGTCGGCTCGTCGAGGAACAGGATGCTGGGTTCATGCGACAGGGCCTTGGCGATCATCACCCGGCGCTTCATGCCCCCCGAGAGCGTCATGATCTTGCTGTCACGCTTCTCCCACAGGGAAAGGTCCTTCAGGATCTTCTCCAGATAGGCCGGATTGGGCGGCTTGCCGAAGAGGCCCCGGCTGAACGTCACCGTAGCCCACACGCTCTCGAAGGCGTCCGTGGTGAGCTCCTGCGGCACGAGCCCGATCTTCGTGCGGGCGGGCCGGAAATCCCGAATGATGTCATGGCCGTCCGCGATGATGGTTCCGGTGCTCGGATTGACGATGCCGCAGATGATGCTGATGAGCGTCGTCTTGCCGGCTCCGTTGGGGCCCAGGAGTGCGAAGATCTCGCCTTTCCGGATTTCCAGGTCGACCTCTTTCAGGGCCTGGAAGCCGGAGGCATAAGTCTTGGTCACACCGGCGACGGTGATGATGGGTTTCGATGCCCCCATGGGCTGGGGCATCTGCAGGGAATCGAGCGGTTTCATGCCGGGGTGATAGCATGACGGGAAGCGGCGCGGAATGGACCCTGACCGCTGCTGTCATCCCCGGCGAGCGAAGCGAGGGAAGGGGATCCATCGCGCCGAGGGTGCGGGTGGATTCCCTTCCCCTGCGATGGCTTCCGCCATCTCCGGCCGGGAATGACAAGTCGCGCTTGGTTCAGAACTTTCAGTTCTGGACGTTCGGCACCGGGATCACGTCGGGTGCGATCACCCGCACGGTTTTCCTCTGGCCGTTGCCGGCTGCAACCTCGCGGGTCGCGCCTTCGCCCTGGCGGACGATGGTGCTGTTCTCGATCGACTGGGGGCCGATGCCGGCGGATTCCCTGCTCGCGGTCGGCGCCGCGGCGGCGATCTCGGCGGCCTCCTTGGCCTCCTCCTCGGCCTTCTTGTCGGCAGCCTTGCGGGCGGCCTGCACCTTGGGACGCGACAGTTCCTCGGCCTTCTCCGCGGTGACGATCAGGTCGCCCTTGCGCT
Source organism: Microvirga sp. jy35 (assembly GCF_056148915.1). Classification (NCBI taxonomy): domain Bacteria; kingdom Pseudomonadati; phylum Pseudomonadota; class Alphaproteobacteria; order Hyphomicrobiales; family Methylobacteriaceae; genus Microvirga; species Microvirga sp. jy35. The sequence goes on from NZ_JBWBEW010000038.1 coordinate 20,351, forward strand.
GCTCGAGCATGCTCTCGGCCTTGCGCAGCACCACCGCCCAGCTCTCGTTGGGCTTCTTGCAGGCGCAGCTTTCATCGAAGCTCTTGCGGAACTTGAAGGCGTTCGCCAGCGACGTATAAGGTTGGTTCGAGGAGAGCGAGGCGGCCCGGTTGAGGCCGTTGTCCCCACCGGGGTAGGAATAGGCAACCGTCTCCGTGCCGGGGCAGAGGGCCTGGCACATCTCGTTGGCGCTCTGGCCGCCGCCCGGCGGAGTGGTGAGCGGGAAGAACGAGCCGTCGCAGGTCTTCACGCAGATCAGGCGCCCACCGCCCAAGGATCGAGGTCCGTCATCGGCGATGATGGGCTGGCCTTCGGGCATGACCTGCTGCTGCTGCGGCTGGCGTGGGGCACCGAAGAGGGATTCGAAGAAGCCGCGGGGCTCCGTGGAGCAGGTCTGCTGGACCGCGGCCTGGAGTTGCCGGCGCCGGGCTTCGATCTCCCCCTGGTCGATGCCCTGTGCGGCGAGGCGGGCATAGCCGCCCTCGAGCTGGCGGATCTGCGCGGCGATGGAGCCGCATTCCGCAGGAGCAGGGCCCGCCAGGAAGCCAAGGGGACCGCGTTCGCAGCCGATGTTGCGGTAATAGGTGACGAGCCGGTTGATCTCCGCCCGCTGCGCGCGCATCTGGCCGGTCGGCGCGCTGCCGCCGCTGCGCTCCAGGGACGCCAGTTCGGCCTGGAAGCGCTGGCACTGCGCGGACTGGGCGAGCGCCGCCTGTCCGGCGGCCAGAAAGGCCGTCAGGGCGATGAGGGAGCGGAGAAAAGATGTCTTTGTCATGAAGCTGATCGCAGAACCGGTCCGTTGGGCATCATATGCCGGGTTGGCTCGTCATGTGACGCCCGAATTTGACCCTATTGTGATTAACGCCTTGCCCGCTCCAGGAGAAGCTGTCTAGCTTTCCCGTTATGGCGACTCCAGAATGAGAACCAGCATGTACTCTCATACGACCATCGGGGCAAATGACCTGGCCCGGGCGCGGGTCTTCTACGATGCCGTCTTCGCGCCGCTCGGGCACGAGGTCCGGTACTCGGACGACATGCTCGTCGGGTGGGGAGCGCCGGGTGGACCGCCGCAGTTCCTGGCGGCTCGGCCCTTCAACGGAGAGGCTCCGAGCGCCGGCAACGGGGCCATGATCGCCCTGCTCGCGCCCAGCCGCGGCGTCGTCGATGCCTGCCATGCGGCGGCCCTGGAGCAGGGCGGCACTGACGAGGGCGGGCCGGGCCTGCGGCCGCACTATCACAAAGACTACTACGGGGCATATTTCCGCGACCCCGATGGCAACAAGATCTGCGTCGTCTGCCATCAGCCCGAGTAGCCCCTCGTCAAAGGCCGAAGCCATCCCCACATGACGGCGTAACGGTGGGAGACGAATCGACGATGATGGCCCGAATCGCATTGGCCCTGACCCTTGCCATGGCTGCCGCTACCGGCGCCGTGGCTCAGGAGCCCGACCTGATCTTCAAGAAGTCCACGGTCTGGCGGGCGCTCACCCCGGACGACAAGCTCGCCGTCTACGGCCTGGACGATCCGGTGGTCGAGGGCGTGGCCTGTCATTACACGACCCCGGAACGCGGCGGCATCGCCGGCACCTTCGGGGTTGCCGAGGAGGTGTCCGACATCTCGCTCGCCTGCCGGCAGGTCGGCCCAGTGAAGTTCAAGCAGAAATTCGGCCAGGGGGACGTGGTGTTCAGCGAGCGCCGCTCCCTGATCTTCAAGAAGATGCAGATCGTGCGCGGCTGCGACGTGAAGCGCAACACCCTGGTCTACATGGTGTACTCGGACCGGCCGATCGAAGGCTCGCCCAAGAATTCCACCTCGACCGTGCCCCTGATGCCCTGGGGCACCGAGGTGCCTCAGAAATGCGGGGAGTGGCTGAACTCGTAAGCCGTCAGCCTGCGCTTCCGTTCAGCAGCAGTCTCGCGGCCGTCGCCCACATGATGAGCCCGATGGCGATGTCGAGAACCCGCCATGTGCCGGGCCGGGCGAACAGCGGCTTCAGCAGGCGGGCTCCGAAGCCGAGGGAGAAGAAGAACACGAAGGAGGCCAGCATGGCCCCGGCGGCGAACAACCCCTTGCCCTCATCGAACTGGGTCGAGATCGAGCCGATCAGGACCACCGTATCGAGATAGACATGCGGGTTGAGCCAGGTGAGGGCGAGGCAGGTGAGCACCGCCCGACCAAGACCCGCAGGCTCCGCCTCGGACGGCCTCAAGGAAGCCGATCCGAAGGCCGCCATGAAGCTCCGCGCGCCATAGACGAGGAGGAACGCGGCGCCTCCATAGCGCAGAACCGTCTCGGCCCATGGCACCTGCGCGCTGAGCTGAGCGAAGCCGGAAACGCCTGCCAGGATGAGCGCCGCATCCGAGACCGCACAGGTCAGGCACACGGCGAGAACATGTTCGCCGCGCAGGCCGATGCGCAGCACGAAGGCGTTCTGGGCACCGATGGGAAGGATGAGGCTGAGTCCGAGCAGGAAGCCGGCGAGAAAAGGAGCGGTCATGTCGAGGATCCCAAGAGGAGTCGACGTTCCCTAGGATCGATCGTAGGATTAGGACAGTTAAAGTCTCTGATCTCAGCTTAGAGAAACTAATTCCATGCTGGATTATGCCCTCCTGTCCGCCCTGGCTGCCGTGGTGCGCACCGGCAGCTTCGAGCGGGCGGCGCAGCAGCTGAACGTGACGCCTTCGGCTGTGTCGCAAAGGATCAAGCTCCTGGAGGAGAGGATCGGTGCCGCCCTCGTCATCCGCGGGACGCCCTGCCTAGCCACGGAGACCGGCCAGCGTCTGTGCCAGCATGTGGAGCAGGTGGCGCTCCTGGAGAACTCTCTGCGCCGGTCGCTTCCAGGTCTCGCGCCCGTGTCGCGCCCGGTGACCCTCCGCATCGCGGTCAATGCGGACAGCCTCGCCACCTGGTTCATTCCGGCGATGGCCGAGACGGAAGGGTTCCTGTTCGATCTCGTGGTGGACGACCAGGATTACAGCGCCGACTGGCTGCGGCGCGGCGAGGTTGTGGCAGCCGTAACCTCCCATGGGAAGCCGATCCAGGGGTGCAACTGCCATCCCTTGGGAGCCCTGCGCTATGTCGCCACGGCAAGTCCGGAATATGTGGCGCGGTGGTTCGCCGAGGGGCTGGACGAGCACTCGATCGCCCGCGCCCCGTGCCTGGTCTTCAATCAGAAGGACAGGCTGCAGGCCTTGTGGCTGCGTCAGACCCTGGGAGCGGACGTGCAGCCGCCGATCCATTGGCTGCCCTCATCCCAGGCCTTCGTGGATGGCGCGTTGGCAGGATTGGGCTGGGGCATGAATCCGGAAACGCTGGTTCAGGATCATCTTCGTGCAGGAAGACTGGTGGCCCTGAAACCGGGTCAGGTTCTCGAGCTGCCCCTGTACTGGCAGCAGAGTCGTATCGTCAGCTCGCTGCTGGGGGACGTGACCCAGGCCGTCCTGAAGACGGCCCGGACCCTGCTGGCATCGATGCGGTCGGCCTAGGGCTCAGTTCGAGCAGGTCACCGAGACCGGCGGCTCCTTTGGGCCGTAGGAGGCCTTCTGGATGGTTCCCGTGATCTCATCGGGGGAAACCTGCCGGAAGGAAACGGCCTTGGCGTATCCGTGAGCCTCGCACCAGGCGTTCGCCACAACTTGGCCACAAGCCTGGTTTGATATGAGGCATTCCGCGACGCCATAACCGTCAGCGGCCGGGACCATGAAGGTCGCTTCTGTCGAAGAGGCCTGGGTACCATTGGGAAGCAGCGTCAGGGACGCGGCTGCAAAAAACACGGCAGTACCCATTCCGAGCATGGCAAATGCGCGGCGCATCGTAGACCTCTTTGTTTGAACTCGTGCCATTATGGCGCGAGTGTGCGTGAACAAAGCTCTAACGCGCTTAAGCTGAACCCGTTTCATGCGGTCGTGTAAATTCAACATGATTACCAAATCGGAAATCTTGACGACTTCAGCCTGAAAAGGCATTGATGGCTTCATGAACACGGCATCGATCCTCATTTCCGGGATTATTTGCGGCTAGCGCACTTCGCTGGCTGGAGCCGTCTCGTTCTCATTCCAAGATCGAAACCACCCTCCGGCCTGCGGCCTGACAGGGGTATGGTTTCATGGCGGCCAAGCTTCGCCTCTACAACACGCTGACCCGGTCGAAGGACGATTTCGTCCCGATCGACCCTGAGAACGTGCGCCTCTACGTCTGCGGACCCACCGTCTACGACTACGCCCACATCGGCAACGCCCGCCCGATCATCGTCTTCGACCTTCTCTTCCGTCTGCTGAGACATGTGTACGGCAGAGAAGCCGTGACGTATGTGCGCAATATCACCGATGTGGACGACAAGATTAACGCCCGCGCCGCCCGGGATTACCCGGGTCTGCCGCATAACGAGGCGATCCGGGTCGTCACGGGGAAGACCGAGGAGCAGTTCCACGCCGATATCCGGGCGCTCGGCGTGCTCATGCCCGAGGACGTGAACGAGGAGGGCAAGCCCCCGCGCTTCGTCGAGCCCCGGGCGACCGAGCATATCGACGAAATGCGCATGATCATCGAGCGGCTGATCGCCCGCGGGGCGGCCTATGTGGCCGAGGAGCACGTGCTCTTCTCGGTCGCGGCCATGCAGAGCCTCAGTGGGGTGCCGAAATACGGCGCCTTCTCCAAGCGCTCCCTCGACGAGCTGCTCTCCGGCGCCCGGGTGGACGTGGCGCCCTACAAGCGCGACTCCATGGACTTCGTGCTCTGGAAGCCCTCCGGGCCGCAGGATCCCGCCTGGGCCTCGCCCGCCGGCATCCATACCCCGGGCCGTCCCGGCTGGCACATCGAGTGCTCGGCCATGGCATGGCGGCACCTCGTGCAGGCCTTCGAGACGCGGCTCACCTGCAGCGATCCGACGGAGCGCGAGATCTTCGACATCCACGGCGGCGGCATCGACCTCGTGTTCCCGCACCACGAGAACGAGATCGCGCAGTCTTGCTGCGCCTTCGAGACGCCGCGCATGGCCAATGTGTGGATGCACAACGGCTTCCTGCAGGTGGAAGGCGAGAAGATGTCGAAGTCGCTGGGCAATTTCTTCACCATCAACGAACTGCTGCAGGATTGGCCCGGCGAGGCGCTGCGCTTCAACATGCTGCGCACCCATTACCGCCAGCCCATCGACTGGACCGTGAAGGGGCTCGAGGAAAGCGAGAAAACCCTCGACCGCTGGTATGAGCTGGCGGGCAGGGGAGACATCGATTTTCTGTCGGACCACATCATCGATGCGCTCGCGGACGATCTCAACACGCCGAAGATGCTGGCGGAGCTTCATGCCCTCGACGGGCAGGGGGCTCACGATGAACTCGGCGCGAACCTTCGTGCACTGGGCTTCCTGCTCGAAGGGGCAGAGGCCTGGAAGGCGCGCAAGCAGTCGGCGTTGAGTGTCGATCCCGCACAGGTCGAGGCACTCATTGCCGCCCGCAAGGAAGCGCGCGCGTCGAAGAACTGGCCTGAATCCGACCGCATCCGCGACGAGCTCGCGGCGCTGAACGTCGTAGTGAAGGACAACAAGGACGGCACGACTTCTTGGGAGGTTGCGCGATGACCGACATCGTACTCTCCACCGTCATCCCCGGGCTTGTCCCGGGGATCCACGTCTTTGCGACGTTGTGGTTCCAGGACGTGGATGGCCCGGACACACCCGGCCATGACGCCGATGAGACATGTTGTGCATGGATCGAGGGAGGGGCGCGCTGATGGGACAGGCATTGCCGAAGCCTGGGCTTCGCCCCTTCCTGCCGGCGGATCTCCCGCTGCTCGTCGACATCTACGAGGAGAGCATCGCGCAGCTGACAGCTGAGGATTACAGCGAGAGCCAGCAGGAGGCCTGGATGGCTCTCGCCGACGACGATGCCTTCGCCGAGACGCTCACGAAGAGCCTCACGCTGGTGGCCACCGTCGAAGGCTCGCCCGTCGGCTTCATTGCGCTCAAGGACAACGAATTGATCGAGCTGTTCTACGTGCATCCGGCTGTGGCAGGCCAAGGGATCGGCACGATGCTCTACGATGCGGTCGAGAAGCTCGCCGGCGCGCGCGGCGCCCAGCGTCTCGTCGCCGAGGTGAGCGACAATGCGCAGCCGTTCTTTCAGAAGCAGGGCTTCCAGCCACAACGGCGCAACACCGTGCCGCTCGGCGATGAATGGCTCGGCACCACCACCATGGAAAAGCGTCTGACGCCCCAGGAAGACAGGAAGTTGTCGTCATGAGCCGAGAACGCGTCACTCTCTTCGACACGACGCTGCGCGACGGGGCGCAGACCACGGGGGTCGATTTTTCGCTCGAGGACAAGAAGGCGATCGCCACGCTCCTCGACCGGCTCGGCATCGACTACGTGGAGGGCGGCTATCCGGGGGCAAACCCGCTGGACACCGCCTTTTTTGCTGAGAAGCGCACCAAGAACGCCAAGTTCACGGCGTTCGGCATGACGAAGCGTGCCGGGCGCTCGGTGTCGAACGATCCAGGTGTCGCGGCTCTGCTCGAGGCTGAGGCCGATGCCATCTGCTTCGTCGCCAAGGCCTGGGACTATCACGTCCGCGTGGCGCTGGAGACAACGCCGGAGGAGAATCTCGCCGGCATCCACGAGAGCGTCGAGGCCGCCCGCGCCAAGGGCCGCGAGGTGCTGGTCGATTGCGAGCATTTCTTCGATGGCTACAAGGCCAATCCCACCTACGCGCTCTCCTGCGTGAAGACCGCCTATGAGGCAGGGGCACGCTGGATCGTGCTCTGCGACACCAATGGCGGCACGCTGCCCCACGAGGTGACGGAGATCGTCTCCACGGTGACGACGTTGGTGCCGGGCGACCATCTCGGCATTCATGCCCATGACGATTGCGGCTGCGCAGTCGCCAACTCCTTAGCCGCCGTCGAGGCAGGAGCACGCCAGATCCAGGGCACCCTCAACGGCCTCGGCGAGCGCTGCGGCAACGCCAATCTCATCACGCTGATCGGCGCCCTGAAGCTGAAGGACGGCTATGCGGCCCGCTTCGATCTCGCCGTTACCGAGGCCTCTTTAAGCCAGCTCACCCATGTGTCGCGGCAGGTGGACGAGATCCTCAACCGCCAGCCGAACCGTCACGCGCCTTTCGTGGGCTCCAGCGCCTTCGCCACGAAGGCCGGCATCCATGCCTCCGCGGTGCTCAAGGACCCGCGCACCTACGAGCATGTGGAGCCGGAGGTCGTCGGCAATGCACGCAAGGTTCTGGTGTCCGACCAGGGCGGACAGTCGAACATCCTGGCAGAGCTGAAGCGCTGCGGCTTCGAACTCGAAAAGGGCGATCCGCGCATCGCGCGCGTGCTCGACGAGGTGAAGCGCAAGGAAGCGGAAGGCTTCGCGTTCGAGGGCGCGGACGCCTCCTTCTACGTGCTGGTCAAGCGCATGCTCGGCGAAGTGCCAGCCTTCTTCGATGTGGAGCGGTTCTCGGTCAACGTGGAGCGCCGCTTCAACGCGATCGGCGAACTGGTCACGGCATCCGAGGCCATCGTGAAGGTGCGCGTCGGCGACGAGGTGCTGATCTCGGCAGCCGAAGGCAACGGCCCGGTGAACGCGCTCGACGTGGCGCTGCGCAAGGACCTCGGCAAGTACCAGCACCTGATCCAGGACCTGGAGCTCGTGGACTACAAGGTGCGCATCTATCAGGGCGGTTCGGATGCGGTCACCCGCGTGCTGATCGAGTTCGCCGACGCAACAGGCGAACGCTGGACCACCATCGGCGTCTCCCCCAACATCATCGACGCCTCGTTCCAGGCGCTGACGGACTCGATGATCTACAAGCTGCTGAAGGGCGGGGCGGTGCTGTAGATCGCCGGTCGGCATCTGTCCACGCGTCTTTCCTTCCTGCTGTCGATTCTGGCCGGCGTCTTTCTGCCCGCCCAGGTACCCATCCATGCGGCGCTGGCACGGGCGCTGTGAGTGGCGCATCGCCGTCCGGGAGTGCTGTCGCCGCATCCTAATGATCCTGGGGCTCGCTGGGCTTCATGTCGTCATCTCCAAGGCCTCGCGCCTTTTGGCGGATGACCTACCTGCAATCTTGATACCCGCACAACCGACTGAGTTTTCCAGACGGCAAGGAGTTAAGGTATTCCCGAAGCTGAAAAGAGTTTGGCTGGATCACGTCTAGCGAGCGCATGGGATGCGTACGCCTTGATCAGAGGCCGGTCTCGCAAAGATGCAATCAATGATTGTTTATGTCGTTCCGTAATAAGTATCATAAGTACTTACGATTAAAGCATAATTTCTAATTACACCCTTCATATCGAGAGTACAGGCGGTCTCGGAACATGGTATTCTTGGTAATCTTGTATCAAGAAGGATCGTCGTATCATGCTCAGTCCACTCGAGATGGCTTATCTGGAATACGTGAGGGTGCATGGCGGCCAAGCCGGAGGCGATGCGGCTAAGAAGGGGGTCTATTGGGGCGCCCAGGCCGGCACGGGCGAGGGTGGCGTTGGCGGTGTGGGCGGCGGCAGTAGCGTTAGCGTCAGTGTTAGAATTATGCCCAATGGCGGCATGAATACGCATAGGAATGATATTAAAGAATATAATTTTGTCGTGCATACCGATGGGAGGATCGAAACGAACGTCCTGCATGAAGATGGGCGCAGAACAATAACCACGACGCCAGCGGTTTCTACTGGAAATAATGGTGAGGCCGTATCCCTGCCAAAGAACGGAGGGACTGTTTACATACCCACGCAAGTGGCGGTGGATACAGAGGTCAAATTCCTTATGATATCTTCGCCCCGTCCAGACATCCCCGGCGATAAAGAAAAAGCGGTGGTGCAGACGACTACGACCATCAGATTCTCTGATGGGTCGAGCATGGTCATAAGGGACTCTGGTGTCTATGACGGCACAAGGAGCCCTGGCTCTGTGCAATTGCTAGGCGTTGAGGACGCATACATTGAGAGAATTAGGCTCGAAGACAGCCTTCGCATCGAAAGGGAGCGTCTGGAACTGATCGATGGGATCAAGGACGGTCGCATCAGGGTCATCCAAACCGGCACCGAGGCCCAATACATCAACTATAAGGAGGGCACCGAGGGGCACGACGAGCTTGCCGGTTCTGGGATGCTGAACGGGCTGGGTGGCGACGACATGCTCACCGGGTCCGACGACGTCAACGGCATGGACGTGCTCGACGGCGGCGACGGCGCCGATAACCCTGAGCGGCGGCCAGGGCATGGATGTTCTTGTCGGCGGAGCGGGGGCCGACCGGCTCATCGGCGGCGAGGGCTTCGACATCGCCAGCTATGCGCCTGCTGCCAGCGGTCTCGTGGTCAACCTGTCCGATGCATCCCGGAACACGGGCGACGCAGCCTGCGACGGGTACTTCTCCGTCGAAGGTGTCGTGGGCTCGCAGCACGATGACATGCTCACCGGAAACGCTGACGGCAACCGCCTGGAGGGCGGCAAAGGCAACGACGTGCTCGACGGCAACGAGGGCGGCGACGCTCTCTACGGCGATGAGGGCGACGACCGTCTCTACGCCGGCTCCGGTGCGGACGTGCTCGACGGCGGCGAGGGCCGGGATACAGTGAGCTACGCCCAGCGCGGCATCGGCGTGGAGGTCTATCTCTGGGATCTGGCGCGCAACCGAGGCGCCGCTCACGGCGACACCTACAAGGACATCGAGGTGATCGACGGCACGCGGTTCAACGACATCCTCGAAGGGGATGTTGCGGCCAATGCGTTCTGGGGCGATGCGGGTGATGACCTGCTCAGGGGCGGCGGCGGCGCCGACACGCTTTCGGGCGGCAGCGGCGACGACCGGCTCGAAGGCGGCTGGGGTGAGGGCGCCGATCGGCACGACGGCGGGGCAGGCTGGGACACGGTCAGCTACTGGTCGGCTCACGGTGCTGTTGAAATTTACTTGCATGATGTGTCCCGCAACACGGGTTGGGCCGCAGGCGACACCTACGCCAATGTCGAGGTGTTTGACGGCTCGACCCACAGCGATGTGATGGAAGGCGACGGTACCGGCAACACCTTCTGGGGCGATGCCGGCCATGACGTGCTCAAGGGCTTCGGCAGCAACGACGTGCTCAAAGGCGGCGCCGGCGGCGATCAGCTCTCCGGCGGCGCGGGCGCGGACCTCCTCGACGGCGGCGCCGACTTCGACTTTGCCGTCTACACTGATGCCATCTCTCGCGTAGTGGTGGACCTGATGAACATGGCCCGCAACCAGGGCGGGGCGGCCGGCGACGTGTACGTGTCCATCGAGGGGCTGAAGGGATCGAGCCACAACGACGAGTTCTCCGGCACCGCCAGCTGGGACGGCTTCTACGGCCAGGGCGGCGACGACGTGCTCGAGGGCCGGGGCGGCGGCGACCAGCTCGACGGCGGCGAGGGCTTCGACTTTGCCGTGTACTGGGGCGCGGCCTCAGGCGTGACGGCGAGCCTGCTGGCGGGCTACGGCCTTCAGGGCGATGCGGCCGGCGACGCGTTCGTGTCGATCGAGGGCCTGCAGGGCTCGAGCCATGGCGACACGCTCTCGGGCAACGGAGTGGGCAACACCCTCTACGGCTGGGGCGGCAACGACCTGCTTCAGGGCTACAGCGGCAACGACTACATCCATGGCGGGGACGGGGCCGACACGCTCTCGGGCGGGGAAGGCCAGGACTGGCTGGTGGGGGCGGCAGGCCGTGACGTATTCCGCTTCGACCAGGCACCGCAGGGCGCGGGCCTCGACACGATCGAGGATTTCAGTGCGGCGGAGGACCGGATTGCGCTGGCCACCAACGTGTTCGGCTTGGCGGCCGTGAAGCCGGACCCGTGGACGGGCGTGGTGCTCAACGGCACGCTGACGGCATCCACGTTCAAGGTGGGCGGGGCAGCGACGCTCTCCAGCCACCGGATCGTGTACGACCAGGGCACAGGCGCCCTGTACTACGATGCGGACGGCTCCGGCAGCCAGGTGCAGTTTGCCCAGCTGCAGAAGGATGTCGTGACTGAGAAGTACGCGGCGCTCACCGCAGCCCACTTCCAGCTCTTCACCCTCTGACACCACAAACACACAAACAAAGAGCCGGCCCAAAAGGCCGGCTCTTTCGTGTTTGATGGATCGATTGCCCGAGGAGGTGGTCCGCTAGAACTTCGTCTCGATCATCTCTGCGTTACTCACGATCCCGACCCGCCGGGCGGCGTTCTCCAGCATCGGAATGACGTCCTCCACACGCTCGGCCACGAGGTAGTTGAGCTCGAGGCCGGGGCGGATGAAACCCTGCTCGCGCATGTGGGCGATCAGGGTGAGGAGCGGCTTCCAGAAGCCCTTGGTGCTCAGCATCAGGATCGGCTTGGTGTGGCGGCCGAGCTGAGACCAGGTCATCTGCTCGACAAGTTCCTCCAGCGTGCCGATGCCGCCGGGCATGGCCACGAAGGCGTCGGCCTTCTCGAACATCAGCCGCTTGCGGGTGTGCATGTCCGGCACGACGAGGGTTTCCTGCACGTCGTCGAGGAGCTTCTCGCGGGATTTGAGAAATTCCGGGATAATCCCTGTGACATATCCGCCATGGTCGAGGACGGACTGGGCCACGGTGCCCATCAGGCCCACATTGCCGCCGCCGTAGACGAGATTGATCCCCTGTTCGGCCATGAAGCGGCCCAAAGCTGCTGCATTCTCGGCGAAAATGGGGTCGTCTCCGAAGCCGGAGCCGCAATAGACACAGATGGATTTGATCGGTTTGACGGATGACATGGGCATTTCGGGGAGGCGGGGAGCCTCCCGCGCTGAGTCGTAGAGCATCAATTTGTCCTTTATGGCCGTAGCCTTTTGAAAGATAAACGGATTAAATGGCGGAAAGTGCCGCGTTCGAGAAAAAGCATCATGGCGCAACCGAAACAGTTAAAGGGCACGATCGCGCTTCTGGGCGCTGCCGCCGCAGCCGTCGTCGCGGTGCTCCTGGGCGTGCTTTACGGGTCGTGGTCGGGAAGGCCTGAGACCTCCCAGAACGCGACGCCCGCCCAGACGGCCCAGCCTTCCGCGCCGCCGGCGCAGCCTGCGCCCGGCCAGCAGCAGGCCGCCGCCAAACCGCCGGGCCAGAGCGAGGCGCCCCCGGCACAGGGCAAGGAAGCCCCTGTCGTTCCCTCCTTCGACGTGGTGCGCATCGAGCCGGACGGGGAGAGCGTCATTGCGGGCCGCGCAGCCCCCGGCGCCACCATCGAGCTTCTCAGGGGCGATCAGGTTCATGCCCGCGCCGCGGCCGATGCTTCCGGCCTGTTCGCCATCGTGCCGCCGCCCCTGCCGCCCGGATCCCATCAGGTGGTGCTGCAATCCATCGCGCCGGACGGGACGCGCCAGCGCTCCGCCCAGGCCGTCACGGTCGTGATCACGGACGGCAAGACCCGGCCGCTCGTGACCCTGACTTCTCCGGACGCGCCTACCGTGGTCCTGTCCAACCCCGAGCCTCCCGCGGCCAAGGTGGCCGAGGCGCCAGGGCCTGAAGCCAAGCCCCCTGAGCCCGCCGCTCCTCCTGCGCCCCAGCAGCAGGCAGGCGTCGCTCCAACGGTCTCCCCGCCCGCATCTCCTGTGCCGGTCCCGGCTTCACCGGCGGGGGCCCCCGCTCCTCGGCCTGAAATCAAGATCGTGACGGTCGAGGCGGAGGAGGGGAAGCTGTATGTGTCCGGGCAATCCTCGCCGGGAGCCACCGTTCGGCTCTACCTCAACGAGAGCTTCATCGCTCCCGGAGGAGCCGGGGGTGACGGCCGGGTGTCCTTCTCCATCGCCAGCGGCGTGAAGCCCGGTGATTACCGAATCCGTTTGGACGATGTGGATCCGGTCTCCGGTCAGGTGCGCTCCAGAGCCGAGGTGGGCTTCAACGTGCCGGTGCAGGTCGCCTCGGCTCAGCCCCAGGTTCCTGCGACGGCTCAGCCGCGAGCATCCGGCTCACCGGCGCCCGCCCAGCCCCAGACCTCGCGCGATGTGGCTTCAGCCTTGCCGCAGGCGCAGGTGGCCGATGCCGGCATGGTGGTGATCCCCAACATCAACACCGCCATCGTGTCCCGCGGCGACAATCTCTGGCGCATCAGCCACCGTATCTATGGCAAGGGCCTTCGCTATACGGTGATCTACGGCGCGAACCAGGAGCAGATCCGCAACCCCAACCTGATCTATCCCGGCCAGGTCTTCGTGCTGCCGGGCGATCAGGAGCCCAGGAGCAACTAGCTCGGGGAGAGAGTCGGCTTCCGGCCCAACTGCACAGGACATTTGTTGGAGCAGGGTGAATTCGCCCTGCCGATAGCCTATATCGAGGTCCAAGATTTCGATTGGATCCTCAACTTATGCCTCCCTCCACCGCCGTCCCGTTGACAGGCGCAGCCCGGCCCGAGCCGAGCGGCTTGACTGCTACCTGGAAGAAGCTCTGGCCCTACATCTGGCCCCACGGCCGGCCGGACCTCCAGCGGCGTGTCTTTCTGGCCTTCGGCCTGCTTCTGATCGCTAAGGGCGTCACGATGGTGACGCCGTTTGCCTTCAAATGGGCGACGGACGCGCTCGTGGCCGTCACGAGCAGCGGCAACCAGGCCACGGAGGCAGCCGCCACCGCCGGATCCTGGATCTGGAAGGCGCCCATCCTGCTGACGGCGATCTATGGGCTCACCCGCATCCTCATGGCAGTGCTCACGCAGGTCCGCGACGGCATCTTCGCCAAGGTTGCCATGCATGCGGTGAGACAGCTCGCCCTGCAGACCTTCGAGCACATGCATCGCCTGTCCCTGCGCTTCCACCTGGAGCGCAAGACCGGGGGCCTGACCCGCGTGCTCGAGCGCGGCCGCGAAGGGATCGAGGAGCTGTCGCGCCTCGTGGTGCTGACGCTTCTGCCGACGATCCTCGAATTCGTTCTCGTGCTGGGCCTGCTCGCCTGGGAGTTCAACTGGGTCTATTCGGCGGTCGTCTTCGTCATGGTGGTCGTCTATCTCGCCTATACCTACAAGGCGACCCAGTGGCGGATCGGAATTCGCAAGCAGATGAACGACTCGGATACGGATGCCAACACCAAGGCGGTGGACTCGCTCCTGAACTACGAGACGGTGAAGTATTTCGGCGCCGAGCAGCGGGAGACCGCCCGCTACGACCGCTCCATGGCGGGCTATGAGAAGGCCTCGACCCAGACCTATACGTCCCTCGCCGTGCTCAATGCCGGCCAGGCGGTGATCTTCTCCATCGGCATGGCCATCGTGATGGTGCTGGCGGCGCAGGATATCATAAACGGCAACGCCTCCATCGGCAGCTTCGTGCTGGTCAACGCCATGCTGGTGCAGCTCTACATCCCGCTGAACTTCATGGGCATGCTCTACCGCGAGATCAAGCAGGCGATGATCGACATCGACGACATGTTCCAGATCATCGACCGCAACCCGGAGATCCAGGACAAGCCGGGCGCCAGGCCGCTTCAGGTCGATGAGGGCGTGGTGCGCTTCGAGGACGTGCATTTCGCCTACATCCCCGAGCGGCCCATCCTCAAGGGCGTGAGCTTCGAGGTGCCGGCCGGGCATACGGTGGCCATCGTCGGCCCGTCGGGTGCCGGCAAGTCGACGATCTCACGCCTGCTGTTCCGCTTTTACGAGCCCGCCAGCGGCCGCATCCTCATCGACGGGCAGAACATCGCCGAGGTGCAGCAGGCATCCCTGCGCAAGGTCATCGGCATGGTCCCGCAGGACACGGTGCTGTTCAACGACACCATCGGCTACAACATTCAGTACGGCCGCTGGGACGCAACCCCCGAGGAGGTGAGGGAGGCGGCGAACCTCGCCCAGATCGATCGGTTCATCGGCCTCCTGCCGGAGGGCTACGACACGCCTGTCGGCGAACGGGGCCTGAAACTTTCGGGCGGCGAGAAGCAGCGGGTGGCGATTGCGCGCACCATCCTCAAGGCGCCTCCGATCCTGGTGCTCGACGAGGCGACATCGGCCCTGGACACCTTCACCGAGAAGGAGATCCAGGACGCCCTCGACCGGGTCAGCCGCGGCCGCACCACCCTGGTCATCGCCCATCGCCTGTCCACTGTCATCGGGGCCGACGAGATCATCGTCCTCGATCACGGGCGGATCGTCGAGCGCGGCAACCATGCGAGCCTGCTGGCCCACGGCGGGGTCTACGCCGCCATGTGGAACCGCCAGCGCGAGGCCGATCAGGCGAGAGAGACCCTCAAGCGGGCCGAGGAAGAGGAACGCAGCCCCGAGAGCGTGGCAGGTTGACGGACGCTCTTTCCCCTGCCATCCGATGCTCGTTCTCTCATTAGGCGCATCGTTGCCGCGGAAATCGGAGCCGCTTTTCCGCACAAGGTGCTGACGCTCTTAAGGCTGTGAAAATATGACCGATGTTCTGGAATCGATGCGCCGCATCTTCGTGCCGATCCATAAGGAGGGCTATCCCTTTATCCTGATCGCCCTGTTCGCGACGATCGTGCTGGCCTGGCTGTGGTCGCCGCTCGGCTGGATCGGCACGATCCTGACCGTCTGGGTCTGCTACTTCTTCCGCGATCCGCCGCGGGTGACGCCTCTTCGCGAGGGCCTCGTGGTCTCTCCGGCCGACGGCCGGGTGAACCTGATCACCACCGCGGTGCCCCCGGCGGAACTCGACCTGCCGCCCGAGCCCATGACCCGCATCTCCGTGTTCATGAACGTGTTCGACTGCCACGTGAACCGCGCGCCGGTCACGGGGCGCATCACCCAGATCCTCTACACCCCGGGCCTCTTCCTCAACGCCGAACTCGACAAGGCGAGCGAGGACAACGAGCGCAACGCCCTCGTCATTGAGACGGCGAACGCCAAGATCGGCGTTGTCCAGATCGCCGGCCTCGTGGCGCGCCGCATCGTATCCTTCGTGAAGGTGGGCAACCACCTGAGCACCGGCGAGCGCTTCGGCCTGATCCGGTTCGGCTCCCGCCTCGATATCTTCGTGCCGCTCAACGCCCAGGTCCTCGTCGGCCTGGGGCAGACTGCGGTCGCGGGCGAGACGGTGCTTGCGGACCTGACGGCCAACGAGCCCGCGCGGGAGTACCGGGTCGGGTAGGCCGTTTTCGGAGAAATGGGGCTCTGGACGGATCGGAGCCGTTCCCGTGGCAGGGGAAACCGCTCCGATCTTGGTTGCCGGTTAAGCTGGCACCCCCTAGATGTCATGGCATGAGCGATCTTTTTCCACCCTTCGCCCCCGATCCGAACGAGCCGCGCAAGCGGCTCTTCAAGCCGGTTCCGGTCCGGGTCATCATTCCGAACATCATCACCCTGATCGCCCTGTGCCTGGGGCTCACCGCCATCAGGCTGGCGTTCGAGGGGCGCTATGAACCGGCTGTCGTGGCCATCGTGGTGGCCGCGCTGCTGGACGGGATCGACGGCCGGGTGGCCCGCATGCTCAAGGGCACGTCCCGGTTCGGCGCGGAACTCGACTCTCTGGCGGATTTCGTCAATTTCGGCGTGACGCCGGCCCTCATCCTCTACAGTTTCCTGCTCAACGAGTTGAAGGCGATCGGGTGGATCGCCGTGCTGGTCTTTGCCATCGCGATGGTTCTCCGTCTCGCGCGCTTCAACGTGATGCTGGACGACCCGGACCGGCCCGAATGGAAGAAGAACTTCTTCACCGGCATGCCGGCGCCGGCAGGCGCGCTCACATCGATGCTGCCCCTCTATCTCTCGTTCCTGGGCGTCCCCATGGGGCCCGCGGCCGCTCCGATCGCCCTGGTCTACCTGCTGGGCTTGGCCTTCCTGATGGTCTCCACCATCCCGGTCTATTCGGGCAAGACCATAGGCCTGAAGGTGCCGCGCCACTGGGTTCTGCCGATCTTCGTCCTGTCGGCCGCGCTCTTCGGGCTTCTGGCGAATTTCCCCTGGGAGATGCTCACGGCCATTACCGTGCTGTTCCTCGGCTCCATCCCCCTCAGCGTCATGCGCTACCGCCAACTCGACCGAGCCCATGCCGTACAGGGGCCGCAGCCGCAGGCGACGGAATCCGAGCCTGAGCCGCCTGTGGCTTGATTCAAGCCCTGCCGGTGCCATGTTGTCACCGGGCTTAACCTTACCCCTTCAGTCACCTGAGAGGATCCTGCCGGATCCCGGAGCGTGGAGAGAAAAGTGGCGTCGTCTTCCGAGGTGTCGAATCCCAGCACGCGTCCGAAGCTCGTTCTCGCGTCCGCCTCGCCCCGCAGGCTTGCTCTCCTGCAGCAGGCGGGCATCGAGCCCGACGCGCTTCTTCCGGCCGATGTGGACGAGACGCCCCTGAAGAACGAGAGCGCCAAGGAACTGGCCAAGCGCTTGGCCCGCTCGAAGGCCGAAGTGGCCCGGAAGGTGGCCCGCACCCGCGAGGACCTGAAGAACTCCTATATCCTTTCCGCCGACACGGTGGTGGTGGTCGGAAAGCGGGTACTGCCCAAGGCCGAGGTGGCGGACGAAGCCGCAGGCTGCCTGCGCCTGCTCTCGGGCCGTCAGCACCGGGTCTACACCTCCATCTGCCTGATCACCCCCAAGGACACGATCCGCGAACGCCTCGTGGAGACGAGGGTGCGGTTCAAGCGCCTGTCGCGGGACGAGTTCGAGCGCTATCTCGCCTCGGGCGAGTGGCGCGGCAAGGCCGGCGGCTATGCCATCCAGGGGTTCGCCGGCACCTTCGTGGTCAAGCTCGTCGGCTCATACTCCAACGTGGTCGGTCTGCCCCTCTACGAGGCCGTCGCCCTGCTCGACGGGGAGGGCTATCCCGTCCGCTTCTCCTGGCTCGATGCGGCCTGAAACTGCGCCTCATGGGAAAGCCCGATCTTGCATCGGGCGACAACAGCAACCACGTTGCCGGTCGTGAAGGAAAGGAGGCGAGGGATGAACGCCGCCAACGAGAACAAGCCCCTGGCCTCGACCGGAAAATGCCCGATCTGCGGCAAACCGGCGGAGCCGCAGTATCGGCCGTTCTGCTCAAGGCGCTGCGCCGACGTGGACCTGAACCGGTGGCTCACCGGCAGCTATGCCATTCCGGTCGTCGAAAGCGAGCCTGACGATCCGGATGAAGACCGTCGGGAGACCTGATCCGGCTTCTTTCGAATTTTTCTCCTCCGACCCGCTGGACAGAGGGTCCCAGTCTGACTATACACCCCTCCACGACGCGCACGGCCTCGCCGCGCATCGGATGCCCAGGTAGCTCAGTTGGTAGAGCATGCGACTGAAAATCGCAGTGTCGGTGGTTCGATTCCGCCCCTGGGCACCATATCCCTCCTTAAGTTGCTGGTTTTAAATCACTTCTCAGAAGTGGGACTCGCAGGGTGGGACTCAGGTTCGACCCCCAAAGCCCTCGCAGCCAGCCGTTTTTGCTCCGCACCGCGCGTGTAGCGATCCACCTCCTTTGAGGTCGTGTGACCCGTCACCGCCATGATTTCGCGCGTCGAGCGTCCCCGCTCGGCCAGCCGCGCCGCTGCTGCCTTGCGCAGGCCGTGGGCCGAACAATGCTCCAGCCCTGCCTCATCGCACCATCTCCGCATCCGGTTGCCGAAGCCGTTTGACGTGAACGGCTTGCCGAACTCCGTCACGAGGAAGGCTTTCTCCCCAAGGGGCGACGCTTCAAGGATCTGACGCAGCTCCGGCATCACCGGGATCTCCAGGGTGATGGGCTTACGGTTCCGGTTCTTCTGCTGAGTAAACTTCAACCAGCCGTTCTTGAGGTGCTGCTTCCCAAAGAGCACGATGTCCGACCGGCGCTGCCCTGTGTAAAGCAAAAGGGCTAGGGCAAGGCGGGCGCTCGTTCCGATAGGGTGCGTGGCCTCGTACTGCTCAACCTCCTCCAATGTCCAGGAATGATGCCCCTGGCTGCCGGTCTTCAGGTAGGCCACATCCTTGGCCGGGTTCCTATCCGCCTCGTCGGCCTCTACCGCCCAGCCGAAAACCTGCCTGAGAGCCTTTACGAGCCCGTTGGCGGCCTCTGGCGTCTCAGCCTTAGCATCACGCCACTTCCGAATGTTCCTGGCCTCCAGGCGGGCGAATGGCAGGTGCCCGGCCTTCTCCGCCACCTTGTCCAAGATCCCGCGTCTGACGCGCTGGGTGCGGGCGTCCAAGCCCTTGAACTCGGCTGACCCATAGTAGGCCTTAAAGAGCCATTTCAGACTGCCAGGAGCAGCGGCTTCCTGCTTCGGCTTAATCGGAGCCGCATTCCGCTTGGCAGCCTCGTACTGCTCCATGAAATCGGGCGTCCATGGCATTCCCTGGAGGCGGACTTTCCGGCAGCCCCGTTTCTTGAAATAGATGCGGATATTGCTGTGGCGGTCTCTGTCCTCCACGCAGTATTCTGGCAGCCGCTGAGGCATCAGATCTCAATCCGGTCGAAGGGGTTGCTCTCGCTGCTGTCCTCATCAGGGAGGGCGGCCCAATAGGCCTCCACTCTTTTACGATCCCAGACGACGCGGCCATTGATCCTTTTTGGACCCGGCATGCGTCCGTCCTTGACCATGAGGTCGAACATGGAGGGGGAGACTCCGATATAGGCAGCCGCCTCAACTCGGCTCAGGCCGAGGGGCGGCAGGGACGGAGGGAGCGGATGTGTTGCTTGGGCTCTCATGGAGGCCGTCATCCTCAATCGTTATCAGCGAAGTGAAAGCGCAGATGGGTTCGGCTCACCGCGCTCGAATGGTTAAGGTTCAATAGCTTAGCCTGTCCCTTTTCTCCCTCCTTATGGGAGGCGCGGGTATCCTTCGACACTGGAGGAAGCGTGGCAGTTTCATGGCGTGAAGGATGCACGTAGCGCATGTCAGCTTGGC
Organism: Microvirga sp. jy35; assembly: GCF_056148915.1. Taxonomy (NCBI): domain Bacteria; kingdom Pseudomonadati; phylum Pseudomonadota; class Alphaproteobacteria; order Hyphomicrobiales; family Methylobacteriaceae; genus Microvirga; species Microvirga sp. jy35. The sequence continues at coordinate 40,140 of NZ_JBWBEW010000038.1, forward strand.
ATTCTGGGACGTAACGAGCGCAGGATGGCTTCCCCATCTGAGACAGGACGCGATTATTCCTCCCGATCGTGTCGTTCCCTCTGGAAGTAGAGACTTCCCACCTCTCGGCCGCTGTCCCTAACAGCGGCCTTTTTCTTTGGTGCCACATGAGCGGCCGGCGCGCTCCTGCAAGCCTCAAGACAGGACTGAGGGCTATAGCTGTTTCAGCAAGGCGCTGAGTCGCTGTCGCTTCCGCCTCAGGGTCTCGGCTGGCTTGCTTCGTAATGAGAAAACGCCAACTTGGGGCTGCTCTTGGTGCGGCCTTTTTCTTCGGCTGTTTTCAGCGGCGGGCCGTTCGCCAGTCATACTCCAGTAACTATAGTCATTCACCATACTGAGAGCGTGGTCATCTGTGGCCGCTGTTTTGAGTATGAGTATTTCAATGACGCTACTGTTGCTTTTGCTTGTTGTGTCCTCGCTCGCAGCTTCAATTTTGCTCCCGGCTGGGCAGATGCTGATCTTGCCGAAGGGGTCTGGCAGATCGCACGCTCCCAGGAGCCTGGCTGCTCTCGAGCGTCGTGCATAAGGCTGCTGATCTGACAACGTCGTCATGTGCGGGCTTCCTGGAAGAAACCACCATGCTCGACCGCAGGAACGCGAGACGAGACTGCCGCAGTCGGCACGGTGGAAGGGGTGAAACTCATTTCGAGCGCCTGACAACGGAGCCATCCATTCGCTTCTTGAACGGAGAGTTCCGGCCACAGGGCATCGGTGTCTTGGGGCGGTGAACGCCTGTGTGGCGATCCTGCCGGCGAACGGCCCCAGCCAGGTTGCCCTTGTCCTCTGCCGTCTTGACCTTGTGGCAATCGACATGGGCGGGCTTCATGTTGTCGTCAGTGTCGGCAAGCTTCCCCAACATGGAGCGAGGGATCACATGCTCGACTTCCCACCGCTGGCGGGTGCCGTCGATCTTCAGTCCGCATAGGTGGCAAATTCCTCCGTGCATGAGGAAGAGCTCACGGCGCTTCTTGTCAGAGAGGGAGGGGCGAGCGTCGGTCAAGCAGCCCTCCCGGCGTTTCGGGTCAGCGTCTCAGGCCTGACGTTGATCAAGGCAGAGACGATCTCGAGCACAGCTTGCTTGCTGGCCTGAAACTCCTCTTTGCCCATAGCCCGCCTGGATTGGCTCTTGGGCTTACGAAGGACCACGATAGGACCGCGAACCACGACCACGGAGTATTCGTCCATAGCGCCGATGAAGTTGGCGACCCGAAGGGCAGCGGCATGGCTTCCAGCGTCAACCTCCTGCTGGTTGAAGTAGCCGGCGTCGATCAGAGCCCGCTTGCGAAGGTGCTCCGGCGTCCGGAACTGTTCCGATAGGTGCTCCGGCAGTTGGGCCCAAGCCTCAGCCACGAAGGCAAACTCATGGTTATGGCTGGCTGACGAGCGGTCGTTGTGCTCGACAAGGCGGTAATTCTCGCCGACCACAAAGGAGCGGTCGCACTCTGCTTGGCAGCGACGGTGTGGGACCATCGCCTCGCCATTCCACTGGAAGAGGATTGGTGCCGTGGTCATGCCGCTTCTCGCTCGTAGAGGCCGCGGAGCTGCTCGACCTTCTGCTCGACCTCAGCGAGGAACTCGCCAACATCCCGCTCCAGTTCAGCGATACGGCTTTGGTCGCGTTCGACCCGCTTCACGAACAGGCGCATCGACGGTGGGAGGCGCGGGTCGAAGGAGACGAAGTCGCACCACTGCCGCCCGGTGCAGGCCATCTGCCAGAGCATCTGCGTGACGTACTTCCCCGGCACCGTCTGGCTGATCAGCGTGTCGATGTGGGTGGCCGTGTTGGGGCACTTCACCTCCAGCAAGCCCTCGCCACCGACCAGGCCGTCAGGGCTCGCCCCGGTCATGGGGATGGCCGGGTGAGGTACGAAGCCGATCTGCTCGACCTCGGCACCGGAGCGGAACTCATAGGCCGCTCGGGCTTCCGGCTCCTGCTCCGTCCCCCACTGCATGGCGGCATTGCTGAACTTGTCGGCGCTGGTGCCGGTGAGACGCTCGGCTACGAGGTCGGCCATGTAGTTAGCGCGGGTTGCACCCCAACCGGTCTTGGTCTTGGCGATGACATCCGCCACGCGGGAAGCCGTGACCTTGCCGAGACGGACGGCGAACCATTCGGGCGTGCCTTGGACGATCTGTTCCATGGTCAGACCCTCTTGCCGTTGTTGCGGCCGAAAGCCTTGAGTTCCTTCACGGCCTCGTCGAAGCGCTTGGCCGGCAGGGCGGCGAGGCTCTCCACCTTCAGGAACCTGCAGAACTTCACCTCGTCAGCCTCTACAGATTGGATCAGCTCGCGAAGCTGCAGAACCTGCTCTTCTGTGACCGCAGGAGGGGCGCCTGCGCCATTGCCGTCATCGTCCTCGCCCCGGCTGGTCAGGTTCAGCAGGGCGGCAGCCGTGTAGCGCTTGCCGTAGGAGATGGATGATCCGTGAGCCTGGACGAGGTTGCGCCCCGGGCCCTTATCCACCGGCAGCGTGAACGTGGTGTCCTCGGAGTGGCCGCCCCGGTGGGTGAGCACGCCTGTCACGGCAACGAAGTCGCCTTCTGTCTTGGTGCGGAAGGAGATGGAGAACCCATGCTTGCCGAGGACCGGCCGGATCTGCTCGTTCACGTCCTCCCACAGGGCGTACCTGCTCCCGGTGTTGGTGTTCTTCCCACGCTCTTTGATGACTGGCAGTTCAGCCTGCATGTCGGCCAGGGCTGCAGCGAAGTCCGCCTGAGCATTCCGGGCGACAATGCGCTGCTGCATCTCAAGCAGTCGCTCCATCTTATCGATATCGACGTCGGGATTCCGGGCTGCGCGCTCGATCACCTGAAGGATTGCCGCACTCTCAGGGAGGGCAGGGGCGTTCACCGGCTCTTGGACTGCCACGGCGTTCGACTGGTTGCTCATTGATGCTTATCCTTCGGGAGTTTGACGACGGGCTTGGCCCATCCGCATTCTTCAGAGAGTTTCGCGATCATCTCGACGCGCAGGCGCTCTGAGCGCTTGGTCTGAGGGCCGCGATAGCGGGGAGTGACGGGGACGTGCTTCATGCCTGCACCAACATCCACATCCAGAAGGCCCAGAGAGCGAGGATGCCGCCAGCGAGAGCGCCCCAGACGATGTCCTCGACCTTCTGGCTGAAGGCCTTGCAGCGGGGAGACCTGAAGCACATTACGCAGCCCCTCCGAAATCGAGATCGATCCGGTTCTCATCCGTCCCGCCACAAGGGCAGGGGAGGAAGTCAGGCTCTCCGTCAGAGCGGCGGTTGAAGAGGATCCAGCCACTGTTGTCGCAGCGGGAGCAGCGTTCTCTTGTCCCGACCACGAGGGACTGGACATTTCCAACCTGCACATGCGGCATCTCAGTGCAGACGACGCGCAGACGATGAGGGAAGGTGACAACGATAGCCATCATCAGCCCCCGATCTTGGAGATGCGGGCCCGAGAGGCGCTTCGTCTCTCGGCAGCTGCAGATGCCCTCTCCACCCAGGCGTCGATCGACGGGCTGCGCTGGGCAGGGGCGGGGGCTACATGCTCCTCACGGACTCGGCCCATGTCGCGCATAGCCATGGCGAACTCAAGGCCGGAGAGGGAGCGGGCGCGGGAACGGGAGCTCCACATCTCACAACCCTCCCAGGATGATCGTCCAAGTGCCGACGGCCGTGGCGAAGATGCCAAGGCAGCAGAGTTCAACGAGGTTTCGTAGAGCTGAGTGAAGGAGGGACATGGGGCTCATCCAGTTCTGATTGGATGAGCTCACGATACTTTTCGCATCGTAAAATGTCAACACAAAACGTATCGTATGCGGTTATTCTTTCTTCGCCTGTCGGGGAGCGAGAGGGTCGTGTCTGTGGACGGCTGTGGAAAATTCCTAACTGTCTCGACTCTTCCTTAGGGTTACCCCACCATGAACAAAATAGGAACATTCATAGGAGCAAAGAATGTCCGTCCTTCTCCCGCCTTCCTTCCGCAGCGGTTCAGCCGTGCGTCCAATCCTCCAAGAGCGGCGCTTCAAGGTTTCGCTACGGTGCATCGATTGCGGCCACGAGCACCCGCTGGAGATGACGCTCTATGACGAGCCGAATGATCTGGCGACGCGGGACGACTTCTATGACAGCGGGGTAATCGACCGGATCCACTTCGAATGCGTAGAGTGCGGCTCCCAGCACGCGAGCTACCGGGATGTCGTATTCATCAAAGATGAGACCGACGCTGTCGGCTATGGAGGCTGAGATGACTGAGACGTTTCAGGGGAGGGTCATTGCAGGCCGTGGTGACGCTGAGAGTGTCGCCATCCAGGTCTTCAACTTCATCGTCTCGGATGTCGACCGGATTATCCAATTTTTGAACATCACAGGCCTTCAGCCTGAGACGATCCGCGAGTCGGCCAATCAGCCGCTCTTCCTGCTGGGCGTGCTCGATTACGCGGCCAAGGACGAGGAGCTACTGAAGGCGATCGAGAAGGAGCTGAATATAAGGCCGGCCGCGATCCTGGCGGCAGCTGTGCATCTGTCACCCGAGCCGGAGGGGGCGCCTTCAGATAAGAGACCTGAGCCGAAGGTTTCCGAGCTGCCGCGGCGTAACTTGTTCAACTAAACAGAAAGGCCTCCTCACCCGCCGTTGCCAGGTAGATGAGGAGGCCTCCCGGTCCTTGAAGGCAAGATGCGTGACAGCCTTCGGCAAGGGAATGCCTGATCCAAAAACCGGTTTCAGCTTGGCGTTAGAAAGAGCGCGCGTGTGGGGACAGCCAAAAGAAAAAGGCTCTCGTGAGGTTCCGCGGGAGCCAGTTGGAGGGCTGTAGGTGAACAATACCTCAAGGGATTAACTCCAAAGGGGTAGTAGTGTTCCAGCTTGGGCAAACAAAACTCTGGCTTAAGGTCAGGTTTGGACTAGTGCCGTACGCCTGCACGCACGTGAGGGCTATACCGGCAGCGCCTGATTGTTGACGAAGACGCACTGGATGGGTGCGCTTACAAGTAATCTGAACGCCGTTGCAGAGCTTTGGCCCCTCTGGTCGATATTCGATAAAGAGGCTTCAAGGAATCCTGCTCGACAAATCCGCGCTCTAGGAGGGCGGGCAGAGCCTTTTCGTCACCTGAACGAAGAGCTTCGGTGTTCCGGATGCTGCTATAGGGGATCCATTCCACGCGGGTTTTCTCAGCATGCAAGAAGCGCAAAAGCCGGGTCTCTGCATCTTTCATCGGATCTTTCGTACTCCTGAATGTCGAGGGGCACTGGGCCTCGTCCGCCCCACGTCTTGAGGGTTGAACGCCAGCAACTCGTCCCTCGGGATGGCACGGCTCACACCCTTTACACCGGAAGCGCCTGGTTGTTGAACACGAAGCGGACCAGCGACAGGATCGTCACCTCCTTGCCGTCGTCTGTATGGTGGTCCCGCCTCATGACGATAGGCTTATGGGCCTTATTGGAAGATCGGGGGTGGAACTCCACCCGGTCCGGGAAGACCTTCAGTTCCTTGACGGAGCGCTCCCGGAGTTGCCCGTCGGCTGTGGTCTGCTGGACCACTACGTTAAGGCCGTCCTTCGGCTCTAGCCCTAGATCCTCCCAAGCGGCAGTGATGATGATATCGCCATCGTTCATTGGGTTCGGCCTGGCTTGGTTCATGGAATCACCCTTGACCCGGTGAGCTCTTTGTCGGGCGAAGGGGAACACGGGATCTCTAGGCGCTGAGACGACTTCGCCTAAGTCATCGTCAAAGGCTTCCAGAGCCAAGAAGGCGCCGGCCTGAACGGATCCGTCAATCTTGGCGAGGCGGAAGGAACCTTGAGTTGGCAGATCCTCAACAGTGTTCCCGCCCCCAGGCGGAGGGGCTGGTGTTGCTCTTTCTCCGGTGAGAAGCCACCCAGGCGACACTTTGAATGCCTTAGCGTACTGCTCGGCAACCTTGGGCTTGAGCCCGCGGCCACCGTTCTCGTGTGCTCGGTAAGTGATCTCATTCCAGCCGAATGCGCGCGCGGCATCGGTGGCACTCTCGTACCCGGCCTTGAGTCGCGCTCGCTGGAGCCGTTCGAAGGGTTCTTCCATCCCCGATACATTGCATATCGCACGATACGTTTCGTCTTGACGAGCTACGATACCTAACGTATCGTGGGAAGCTATGAACACGTTTGATGACCTCTTCCAAGCCTGTGGTGGTCCCGCCCGCGTCGGCCGAATGATCGGTGTAACGACCGAGCACGCCACCTCGATGAGGCGTAGGGGATCAATCCCCGCCAGCTATTGGCCTGATCTCATTCGAGAATGCGCTGCGGCCGGCGTTAAGGGCGTGACCTACGAGCACCTTGCAGCAATGGCAGCCGCCCGACGACGCGCTGCCATTAATCAGAGCGTGGCCGCCTGATGCCCTCCATTCCCCATTCCCCTTCCATCGGCGCCTCCCCGGTATCTGCTGCCGATGAGAAGAGCGCGGGCAGCGCACATGCCCCTAGTGCTGCCCGCGCTTTCCTTCTTACTCTGCTGATTGCTCTCTCTGACCTTCGGAAGAGCCTCCTTCAGCTTCCGCAGAACATGGGCGCGGATCTCCTTATCCGTCGCGCCCTTCGGCCTCTCCTTGTCGCCAACCATCTCGAAGCCCCCGCTTCCATGGCTGCTGTTGTCGCATCCTCCCGTCCAGCTTTCATCTCATATCGCTAGGCAAACGTTCCATGAACGCCCGTAACCCTTACACCTCCATCAAAGCCGCCTTTGACGCTGATGTTGATCGTCTTGGTGGTGTTGTCGTCGCTGCCAGCAAGAGCCGGGTAGGGCAGGCGCTGATCTCCCGCTACTCGTCCATCTCGGACCAGAACATCACCACGCATGTCCCGGCTGACGTGCTGCTCGACATCACCATGGAGATCGTGCGCCGGGGCGGCACGCCGGAGACGTTGCAGGTTCTTGCTGACCTCGCAGGCTTCAAGCTAGTGCCTCGTGAAAGCGGCGAGGCTGAGGGTGACGACTTGATCCGCCACCTGGCCGACACCACACGCGCGCAGGCAAAGCTCTCCACGACTATTGCCGACGCCCTTGCTGATGGCCGGATCGATCCTCGTGAGAAGCAGGCGATTGATGCCGCCGCCGCCGAGGAGGAGAAGGAGCTCGCTGAGCTCCGCAACGATCTGCAGCCCGCCACCGTGACTCCGATCCGCGGGGCTGCGTGATGCCTGGACGCCCGCATTCAGAAGAGACCATCGCGGCCATCAAAGACCTCCGCGCCAAAGGCCGCAGCATCAGTGAGATTTGCGCCGCTGTTCGCGCCGGTCGCGCAACCGTCTCCCGCTACGTGAAGGGCATCCGTCTTCCGAATGGCCCCCTCAAGCGCGGTCCGAAGGGCCGCAGGAGCGCAGCATGACAGACGGCACAAACACCGAGCCGGTCACCTCGTTCATGGACCGGATCCTCAACCTCAAGAAGGAAGAGGACCAGATCAAGGAAGACATCAAGAGCGTCTATGCCGAGGCCAAGGCTATGGGCTTCGACAAGACCGCTTTGGGTGACGCCATCGCTCGCATCCGCAAGCTGCAGAAGGACCCGGAGAAGCTCTCCGAGCGCGAGACGATCCGTGATCTGTACCTGCAGGCCTACGAGGACGCCTCGCGTACGCATGCGCATGCGCGTGAGGGCTGATCATGCAGGCTTCCCGCACCAAGAAGGCTCCGAAGCCTCGGCTTCCTCTCTGGACGGGGAAGCTTGTCACCCGCGATCAACTCCCGACGCAGAAAGAGATCGTCCTCCACTTCTCGACGGCCAACTTCCTCGACAAGTGGCTGCACCCGGATTGGCGGTACACGCATTTTCCGGCCGGCGAGTTGCGTCATCCGAAGGTGGGCGAGAAGCTGAAGCGGATGGGCCTGAAGACCGGATGGCCCGACTTCCAACTGATCGCACCCACCGGCCTCTTCCATGCGCTTGAACTCAAGCGGGAAGGCGAGGGGCTCAATGACGATCAGGAAGCCTTCGCCGCCTTCTGCCTCAAGAATGGCATCCCTCACGCTGTGGCCGACACGTTCAAGCAGGTTGTCGAGACCCTGAACGGCTGGGGCTGCCTGCGCATCAAGTTCGCAGAGGTGCTGTGATGGTGAAGTTCCGCCGCCAAGCCGAAGCGCTCGACATCTGCAAAGAGCATGCCCTCGAGGGCTTCTTCTACTTCAGCCGGGTGCGTGAAGAGAAGGCCAGCAAGTACGGCGATTATGTCGAGGCTCGTCTCGCAGCCTCGGAGAGCGTCAAGAAGCTCGCCACAGCTGAAGAGGGGTTCGGCAGTGCTCGCGTGCGTTCCTGGCTGGACGAGATCGAGGCCAAGGCAATCGCCGCCCTGAACAAGCATGGTGCCGCATGAGTAAGACCCCGCGCCTTGTCGCGTTCATCCAAGCCGTTATGGCCCTTGATTGTGACGACACAACCAAAGGCACCGTGATCTGGAATGTCGCCGATGGCCTCCACGGCAAGATGAGCGAGTTAATCCGGAGGCTTACACCGTTCGGCCTGTCCTTCGACATCACGATTGCAGCGGCTGAGGCCTGGGAAGAAGCCAACCCCCAAGGCTCGGTCTCTCGCCGGGCCGTCGAGCGCGAATATAAGCCTCGTCATCCTATTGAGAACTGGACGCCGCGCCTCCCTGAGAAGGAATGGCTCCCGCTGACGGGACAGGTCTACCGCCGAGATGGATATGTCTGCTCGTACTGTGGTGACACAGAAGGCCCGTTCGCGATTGATCATATCCACCCGCTCAGCCGAGGTGGATCAAACGACATCAGCAACCTTTGCGTCGCATGCCGCACCTGCAATTCCAGCAAGGGCGACAAGCTCCTGGTTTCTGAGTGGAACGGGAGGGGCAACCAATGACCGTTGCTGATTTGGTCTCTCGTCTCGTCGAAGCAGGCGCAACGCCTGAGATGATCAAGATTGCCGTGGAAGCCTTCGATAGCCAGCGTGTGGCCTATGAGACCATGCGTGCAGAGAAGGAAGCCGAGGAGAAGGCTCGGAAGCAGAACCAGCGCGAGCGCACCGCAAAGAGCCGCCAGAGGAAGAAGGGCGGCGTTGTCACTGAGCAAGCGATGTCACGTGACGGTAACGTTACAGACACGTTGCAGGGCCGTGACTGTCACAGTGACACCCCCTCCCAGGTTCCCCCCAATGATAATAACTCTAACCCCCCTCCTACCTCCCCCAGTTCCGATGCTGACGCATCGGCGCTGCCTGCCGTCAGCGACTTGGCTGAGGTTTCGATCAACGATCAAATCTGGAATTCGAAAGCTGCCCTGGCTGACCTGTCGGGCAAATCGGAAGCCAGCGTCGGCAAGTGGATCGGCAAGGCGCTGAAAGACCATCCGTCCGATGTCGTGAAGCAGGGCATCGACGCCGCCCTGCTCGCCGGAACCCGCGATCCCTTCAGCTACGCCCGCAGCGTGATGCTCAACTCCCGAGGAGCCCAGAATGCCCAGCCAGGAACTCGCAACGGTCGAACAAATTCCGCCGCTCGACCCGAGGGCACCGCGGCTCGAGTCGCTGCCATCATGGGCTACGAGCCTGAACCAGATGTGCATGGATCTGAGGAAGAACGACGCGTATCGGATTGGCCCTCATGGTCGGAAGGTCGTAACCGTACCCGCTTCCTCGATGCCGAGCCCGACACAGCGGGTGTTTATCGAGCGTAGGGTCGCGGAGCTGGACCGCATGATCCAGCCCGGGCCGGTCAAAGAGATCGACGCCACCATTGGGGCGATCATCGTCCGTTACGCCACCACCCGCCAGGATGACGACATGATGCGGGCCCGGATGGAAGGCTACCGGATCGTGCTGCGGGACTATCCAGCATGGGCCGTGCGCGAGGCTTATGCCCGCTGGCTGAAAGGCGAGATTGGCCGAGAGCACGACGCTTCCTTCCCGCCGCCTGAGCGCGTCCTCCACGAGTGCGCCAAGAACCTGCACATGGCAGCCATGGGGCAGCGGGTCGGCCTTCAGATGGTTCTCGACGCAGAGGGTTATCAGCCGCCGAGCGAGGCTGAGATGGAGGAGCGCCGCAAGCGCCTGCAGCTGCTCACGCAAAACATTGCCACCACGGCAAGCCCCGAAGATCGCGGCCTTGGCAAGCCAAAGCGCCAGCCCGAGACGCCCGAAGAGCAAGCCCGCAAAGAGCAGATATTCAACAACCCCGGCAAGGGCATTCTGGCTGGTCTTCGCGAGATGCAGGAGGCGGAACATGCAGCAGCCGAATGAAGCCACCACTGAGCAGCGCGAGCGGGCCGCTCGGTACAGGCAGGAAGTTGTACGGCCCGAATTGACGGCCAAGGAAGCGTCCCCGAAGGTCAAGGAAACGCCCGAAGACACGTTGGCCCGGATCAAGTCCGAAGGCTGGGGCGACATCGGTGTGAGCGACTCCATCCGCGCCACCCTCCCGAACATGAGGAAAAGGAGCGCGGCATGAGAAAGGGCAAGCAAACATGGAAGCCCAGTTCCGCAGGGCGATCCGTAGAGCTCTGTACGAGGACCTTCATACAAAGGCGAGGGAAGCATGAGCGTCCGTGAACAGCGCCCCAACAAACTGAACTCCCGGCAGGTGAGGGAACTCAACGAGCGTCTCAAGGCGAGGCGCAGGACTAAGGAAACGCTAGCGCAGATCGCCGCTGATTTCGGCGTCACCTATCAGACGGTCAACTATCACGCCAAGAAGCTGCCGCCTTCGGTCCGGTTCAAGCCGGTGCCATGCCATATTGATGAGGCCGAAGTGCTGCGCCTGTACGGCATACACATGAACCAAGGCACGGTTGCCGAGATACTCGGCATCCCGACACGAACGATTTCCCGAACGATCGCCCGCATGGAATGGAAGACAGCAGCATGACGAACCTCCCGCGGTTCGCCCTGTCTGCCAAAGCCTTGGAGTGGATGCAGCTTGCTCCCGAGCTTGTCTCACAGTTCCGAGAAGTACCTCAGGTCAACCATGAGCCTCCGGAGACCTTCGAGGGGCTCACCTGGTTCGTCGTTGTCTGCAATCCCAAGTGCGAGAGGAGGGCGCAACTCGGCCTCAGGCGTGCCGGGTACCAGACCTATCTGCCTCAGACTAAGCGCCGGGTCGTCCACGCACGCAAGAAGGAGGAACGGGAGAGCCCGCTCTTCCCGCGGTATCTGTTCATCGGCCTGCGCTCCGATCAGGACTTCTACAAGCTCCGGGGCGTGGACGGCGTTGAGGGCGTGGTGAGGGACGGCTACGGCGCCCCGGCCCGCATTCCGGCTCCTGAGCCACGAGACGGGCAGGAAATGCCTAACCATCCGCTGGCGAGGCTCTTGGAGCGGGAGTTGGCTGGCGAGTTCGACTTCACCCGTTTGCCGGATCTGGGGCCACAGTATGAACCAGGACAGGTCGTGCGGGTGACCGTCGGAGCCTTCACCGACCTTCAGGCGCAGGTCGTCTCCATGCTCTCTAAGGGCAGGGTGGAGGTGGTGCTCGATATTATGGGCAGGGCTTCGAAGGTGAAGATCAAAGCGACCGAGCTGCAAAGGCTGGAGGCCGCCGAGTGAAGTGCGCAGGCTAAGGAAGCTCCGAGTGTAAACACGAAAAAGCCCTGCCTTTTGACGGGCAGGGCTAAGTTCTCCTCGCCTTCGGAGCTACCCGAAAACAAAACCAATAGGGCATATGGTACCCGCCGTGTCAAATCCACGAAGTGTTAAGATATTGGTAAGCACAATCGCAGCCTAGGCCCCATTGATCAGGGTCTAAATCAGGGGGTGTTGTATCTTTGTCATAGCTTTTCTTGGCTGCCGCCCCATAAACTGCCTCACTATCTTCTCGCCCCAAGGATTTTATTCATGAAAAATCTTGTTCTCGGTCTGCTTGCCGCTACGGCGATCACCACTGCCGGCATCTCTGCGGCTTCCGCTGCTGACCTTCCGATGCGTGCGGCTCCTCCGGCGGCTCCGTTTATCGCTGCCGTTCCGGTCTTCACCTGGACTGGCTTCTACGTCGGTGCGCAGGTCGGCTATGGCTGGAATGCCAACGAAAACGACATCGTTCTCCCGACCGGCTTCGTGGTGCAGAGCGGCGATTTTGGTGACAGCGGCGACGGCTTCCTGGCCGGTGTCCATGCTGGTTACAACGTTCAGCTCGGCTC
>NZ_JBWBEW010000039.1:0-49159 GCF_056148915.1 Microvirga sp. jy35
GATGAACTGCCAAATGATGCGGGTCATCTCGTCGCCGTCGAGTTCGACGACCGGATTGGCAACCTTGATCTTCGCCACGTGTGGCTCCTGCTTGATTTAGACACTGGCGGTGGTCCCGCCCTAGAATTACACCGCAGCACTGTGTGCTGCGGTGCTGTTTAAGCGCCTCGCCCGCTTTTTTATTTCACATGCGCGGGGTTTGCAGCCTAGACGACTACGACTTCGAGCCTGCCGACACCTTCGACGAAGCCTTCGAGAACGTCACCGCGCACAACCGCGCCGACGCCAGCAGGCGTGCCGGTCATGATGATGTCGCCGGGTTGAAGGGTAAAGAGACTGGAAAGATATGAGACCATCTCCGGCACCTTCCAGATCAGCTGGTTCAGGTCGCCCTGCTGACGGACCTCACCATTGACCTTGAGTGTAACAGCGCCTGAGGTCGGATGTCCGATCTCGCTCGCCGGGACCAGAGGACCACAAGGAGCAGAGGCTTCGAATGCCTTGCCGACTTCCCAAGGACGACCCAGCTTCTTAGCCTCGCCCTGGAGGTCGCGACGGGTCATGTCGAGGCCGACGCCATAGCCGAAGACGTGATCGAGGGCCGCTTCCGCGGAAATGTCCGTACCGCCCTTGCTTAACGCCACCACCATTTCGATCTCGTGGTGCACGTCCGATGTCTGGCTCGGGTACGGGAACTTGCCATCGGTCACGAGGTTGTCGGGGTTCTTCTGGAAGAAGAACGGCGGCTCCTTGGACGGATCATGTCCCATCTCGATCGCGTGCTCGGCGTAGTTGCGGCCCACGCAATAAATACGGTGAATGGGGAATAGTTTGTCACTGCCCTGAACTGGCAAGGTTGCAATGGGTGCCGGCTGAACGACGTAGTCAGTTATGGCGAGAGGTGCATTCATCATCTTACTCCTGCGTAATAGTCGACTTTTTTCTCGATGTGTTCGATGGCCGCGGACATCAGCATCGCTGCAGCGAAGAGGATGATCGTCAGCGCCCAGAAGTTCTCCATGTCGAAGCTGCGTGAATAAAGTTCAAACAGTTCGCCATAACCGATGATCGCCACCAGAAGCTGACCGATCACCACACCCTTTACGCCGCGCACCAGACCGAGTCTGATCCCTGCAAGGATCTCCGGCAGAGCGGCAAGGAGAACGATTTTTCCGTAAAGAGCGAAGGTAGAGGCACCATATGAGCGCCCCATCTCAATAAGCGACTTCGGCACATGCTGAATGCCGGCTCGCGTATCCAACACGATGATCCATACTGCAAAGAGGAAGACCGTAACGATAACCGTCGTCTCGCCCATGCCGAATAGGATCATCAACACCGGAACTAGGGCCGAGAGCGGCGCACTGACGAAGATGTTGACCCAGATGCTGAACAGTTCGTCCACCGCCTTGAACCGCCCCATCAGCACACCGAGTGTAATGCCGACCACAATGGCAAACGCCATGCCGACCGCAAAACTGTGCAACGTGATGATTGCGGCCGACTGCCAGGTGCCGGTCTGCACCATGGCAAAGCCAGCCACCAGCACGTCTGAGAGAGGCGGAACGAGGAACATCAGGCCCGATTGGCCGACAAGCTCCCAAATCACGCACCAGACGAGGAGAGATGCCATCATCGGCACCCGATAACCGTAAAGTGTCATGGCTGCCTCCTCAATCCACGTAGTGCTTGAGGCCTTGCCAGATCTCCTCGACAGTGTCGAGATAGCCCTGATCACGGCGGATGGCATCGGGGGAGGCCGTGCGATCAACTTTCGGTTCGATGATCTGCGAGACGCGACTCGGCCGGCGCGACAGGAGCACAATGCGATCCGATACGTAGACAGCCTCTTCGATGCTGTGCGTGACGAAGATAAAGGTTTTGCGCTCCTTCTCCACCAATTGCAGCAGGTCTTCCTGGAACTTGCGGCGGTTCTGCTCGTCGACCGCTGAGAACGGCTCGTCTAGCAGAAGAACTTCTGCATTGACCGCGAAGGCACGGGCAAGGCCGACGCGCTGGCGCATGCCGCCAGATAGCTCGTGCGGGTACTTATCCTCAAAGCCGGTGAGACCGACCTCGGCGATATAGTGCCGGGCAATGGATTGGCGTTCCGCCTTGCCCATTCCCTTTAGTTCAAGCCCAAAAGCCACGTTGCGCATTACCGTCGCCCACGGCATCAGGGCGAAGTCCTGAAACACGAAGGCACGCTCTGGGCCAGGTCCAGTGACGGGTTTGCCGTTGACCCGCACCTCGCCGGAGGTCGGTTCGATAAGGCCTGCGATGATCTTGAGTAGGGTGGTCTTGCCGCAGCCGGACGGACCGAGCAGTGTCGTGAGCTTGCCTCGGGGAAAGTCGAGGTCGATCGATCGCAGCGCCTCGACTTCTTTGTAGTTCTTGGAAATGCTTCGAACCTCAACAGCGGCAGATTCGGCTTGAGGCAGAGCATGGATGGAAGCAGTGGATAAAGTCATGTCAGCCTCTCCTCTTCTCTGGACGAAGCACGCGCATCTCGAATGCTTCGAGAGCTGCGAGCGTCAGGGTCGAGACCAGAATGATGGAAACAACAGCGGCATACATTTCTGCATAATTGGCCACTGAGCGGTGATAGGTGATCAGGTCACCGATTCCGGTCGGTGTAATCAGGAGTTCTGCCAGGATGACGCCGATGAAGCCTGCAGCGAGCCCCAAGCGCAGGCCCGCAAAGATCACGGGGCTGGCATCCGGGATGATGATCTTGGCGATTTGCTGAAGTTTCGTGCCCTGGAACGAGTAGCACATGGCTACCAGCGAAGGGTTGGCATTCCTCACTGCCTTGTAGCCGTTCAGCACGATGACGGGCAAAGCAAGCATGATGACCGCAAGGGTCTTTGCCGCCAGCCCGATTCCGTACACGAAGGTAATCAGCGGAATGAGAGCTGCCATCGGGGCCGATTGCAGGACGATGAACAAAGGGGCCACAAGCCATTCAGCTGTACGTGACAAACCCATCACGATGCCGAGCGTCACCCCGACAGCCCCCGAAATGGCAATGCCGATGATCAGAGGCTGAAGCGTCGAGCCGTAAGCCACGAACAGGCTGCCATCGAGCAGCATTGAGAGGAAAGCAGAGAGTGTCTCCAGAAACGTCGGAAATGCATAGCTGATCGGCACGCGCCCGGCGATTTCCCAGATCAAGAAGAAGAGCCCCAGCGAGACCATTCTCGAGGCAATCGGGTGCTGCGTGAATAGCTGGCCAAGGCTCAAGCCCCAACCTGCCGGCGAATGGACGGCCCGCGCGGGGCCGTTCACTTCGGAGGAAGCCATCATAACGGCCCCTTACTTGCTACCGATTTTTGTCAGAACGCGATCCAGCGAGCGGGTATCCCAGAAGTCCTCGACCTTCAGGCTTGCGGGCTCGCCGGTGAGCTGACCCGAGAGGGTGTAGAAGGCGAAGTCATCCTTTGCCGCGGCTGCGCCGCCGCCATTGAGAGGGAATGCCTTACCCTTCGCGAGTTCTTCGAAGTACGGGCCGATCTCATTCACCTGGGCCGCAGGCAGGTCGGGCAGCAGCTTGTACTTGGCACGCCACTCCGTCACGACGCTCGGCTTGTCCGTGACTTCACGCCAAGTTGTGACGATGGCCTCGACAATCTTGTCGACATCCGCGGCGTTCTTTTCAAGGAAGTTCGTGTTCGCAAAGAGCGCTTCATCGGTTGCGTTCACGCCCTCGAGCGGCAGGATAATGAATTTACCGGGCGCCTGGGTTTCTAGCAAACGGCGGCCAGATGCATCGACGATGGAAGCCTTGACGTTGCCTTGAAGCAAAGCACCGGTACGAACCTCGGCGCCTGGAATGTAGCTGATCTTGGAGAATTTGATGCCCTGGCGCTGCTCCATCAGCTTCATGATGGCTTCAGTCCCGGAGCCGCGGGAGTGGACGGCCACCTCCTGCCCGTTCAGATCCTTCCAGGTCTTGTAGAACTCGCCGTTCACCGCCGGATAGAAGCGCAGCGTCGAAAGCTGCATGAACATGCGAATGGGCGCCTTGACCTTCTGCACGAGCGCGTAAGGACCACCAACTCCAACGTCGGCTTGCCCGCCGACCACGGCCTGAGCCGCGATATCCTCTGATTTTAGATAGGTCACTTCGATATCGACACCCTTTTCCTTGGCGCGCTCAAACGCTGCCAAGAGATGCAGGGATTCCACGCTCGGGATGTCGCCATAGACCACGCGAACCTTGGCCGCTTCCGCAGCACTCGACATCGTAAGCGCGAGGCCGATCGCGAGCGCAGCGGTACTGGCTTTTAGACCTGACAACCTTTTGGACATTTCAGACTCCCTGCTTTAGGCGGTTTATCCGCTTGTTATAGCCGCGTTTTTCACGACCAATACGCTATTGGTTGCAATTGGGCGGAACGCTGTCAAGCATTATTCCTCTTGACTGTGTTGTTACAGCAATTAAAAGAGCCAACCAATTCTGAATTGGTTGAGGGGCTGAGATGCTAGCGTTCGATGAAGTGGGCTCCAATCGGAGCATCGTGACCCAACTGCGGGCCTACCTTGCTCAAGCGGCGCTCCCCGAGGATGGACGTCTCCCTCCGGAGCGGGATCTGTCAGCGGCACTTGGGGTTACTCGGACCGAATTGAGGAAGGCGCTCGGAACTCTCGAGGCCGAAGGCCAAATATGGCGCCATGTCGGCAAAGGCACATTCATGGGGAACCGACCCGTGGACACCCTCTCGGATATCGCGGCCCTGTCCAAGCGGACCAATCCGGCCGAACTGATGCGCGCCCGGCTGATTATCGAGCCTGAGATTGCAAGAGCGGCAGCGCTGACGGCAACGCCGATGCATCTTGCCGAACTGAGGACGTGCCAAGCCAGAACCCGTGAAGCCGCGACCTGGCGGCAGTATGAGACCTGGGATACCCGTCTGCACCGCACCGTCGCGGAAGCAACCCAGAACACGCCGCTTCTTGGGCTCTTCGATATGCTTAACGCGCTACGTCGAGCCGTAACCTGGGGTAGGCTCCGATCTAACCCCGTCAAGCCAGAGCCTGACCATCACAGCTTTACCGAGCATGAGATGATTATTACGGCTATCGAAAACCGTGACATGAATGGTGCTGCCGCGGCGATGCGCACCCACTTGCAGAGCGTAGAGCGCAACCTCCTGGCGCGGCAGTCAAGTGGGACTGACTAATGCCTAGCCACCAAAGTTCTAAGTTCAGAGGAGACTGGCGATGGTAGCGCGTCGCTGATCCCATGTGGCCCAAAGTCAGCAAGCCCAAATCAAGGGCCAGACCGCAGAACCGGCAATCTCCGAGCCGTCCAGCTTCTGCTCGGTCACACCAAAATCGAGAGCACCGCGCGGTATCCGGGCATTGACGTCGACGATGGCCTTCTGATTGCGGAGCAAGCTGAGATTTGAGTTCGGAGGCGGCTAGTCGGCGAGCCGTCTCTCTGAGGCTGCTGACTGTTACGGAGCAAAGACCGGATTTGAGGCACAAGGCGCCATAAGACTAACAACGGCCGTGTGCCATGAGGCGGCATTCCGGGCTTACAGCCATCCCACACGTCGAAGCCCAACGGTTTACACCCGAGCATCTCGGCAGGCACGAGCGTCCCGGACCTATTTAGGGGGGCTGGATCATCAAACCAAGCGTTGAGCTAGTTGATGCACCTTTAGAACCATGAGCTAATCAACCTGTCCGGTTGGAACATTGCTCACCCACGGTTGTTGGTCCGTGCCCTCACTCTTCCTCCATTTTGTGATGGTTCCCTCTGAGTACTCCCCTCAGCCCTGAGCTTGTCTTGGGGCTTTCTTTTGGGTCTGAGTGCCTACACGGGTGGGCAGGTAAGTTCTCAAAGGTATATAAGTTCACGAAGCCTGGGAGCTGCCAAGTTCTCGCCGCTGATCCGCCCAAATTGCACCCTGCGATGATAGGCAATGGGAATTTGCGGGAGGATCCATGAACACGGGTGATACTTTCCCTCTGTATGCTGTTCCAGGACGGATCAGAACGGTGATCCTCCAGGAGTTCCAGGGACGCTGCCCCACTGTGCAGGAGGTTGCTCAGCGCTCTGATAAGCAATGGTTGGCAGTACCAGGGGTCGGCCTTATCGCTCTTGGAATCATTCGCAGTGTCACGGTTGTTAAACCAGCCACTGAGGAAGCTTCCCTCTCCACCAGCATGTCGGATGATGAACTATTGGACCGGCTGACGTCTATTCAGGAAGAACTTAGGCGCATCCATGATGTGCTTACGGCCAAGATGGAAGGGGCACCGAGCAAGGGAACACGCATCTGGACACGGCATAGGATGCGCTCATATCCTGTCACTGCTCGTGAGCTTCGCATCTGATAACCGGGAACGGGCAGTCTGGATGCACCACATCAGCGCTTCGGCAGCCTACGCGGATAAATCCCACTCAGTTTCACATCAGAAAGAGGGTGGCGGTAATCAACGACGCCGAGATATGCCACGAGAGCGACAAGCACAGACCCGATGGCGACGACCAGTAACGATAGGCTATCCATAGCACGCCCCTAACCCAAACCATGCCGCCTGAGACCGTTAAGATTCTTGTCTCTTAAGCGACGACCATCAACGCATCTGAGGGGGTACCCAGTCGGTGCCAGGGCTCAGTGCTGCCGATGGATACCAAAAAGGCCCCTCACCGGCACCAGCAGACCCGTTCAAACGTGTTGATCATTAGAAATTGACTACTGCAATGGCAGGAACCGTGGCCGCAGACCTTGGCGGTATTATGGCGATTGCCTGATCCCCAGACGCGATGCCAAGGCCCCTCGCTTCTGGTCCCTATTGCAATCAACCTACCTTGTAAGAGGGGTGCCGTTAGGTGCCTGAGCCCTCGTCCTGCACAGGATAGCATTTGGGTGGCACCAAGTTATGGATACGGTCAGGGCCTCTCCTGAGGGTCCTGATAATCTGATTGAGCGTATCAGGCTTGGAGTCGCCCTCGTGTTTCTCAGTATTCTCGCACCTGATTCTTTGGATCATCGCCTTGATGTGCTTGGCAACCTGATCGTCCATGTGCGTCATGAGACACCTCCAAGTACCACCTAGGTTCCTCATCAATCTTGACGGGAATGTGCCTCACCTGAGGTCTTTTGCAGCAATCAGGAGGTTTGTCTCAGAAGTGTCCGATACCCGACAGACAGCATGGGTTTGACTGTGTAGGCATGTAGGACCGGCCTTGTTATTTGCCCCTACGGGCCGGACCTTAGAGCGTCCTCTTGAAGCCGAGAGGCGCTTTCTTTTTGCCGCACGAGGATCATCGGCTGCTATGGGCTCTCCTGCGGATGGCTTTCCGAGGGGAGCGCTTGGGAAAGATCAACCTGACACGAACGCGTCTCTTGAAAGCCAAGCGGTTGAGCCTGTCCTGGATGATTTGAGCCGTCTCTGCGTCAAAGTCTGGAACCTCGTTGAGTATAGGAGCAAGGGTCTTGAGTTGTTCCAAGTTGGTGATCTTTGCATCCTCCACTGCCTTCCAGGCACTCATGGGCAAACGCAAACCCGCAAAGGGATCATCAGGTGACTTGCGTGGAACGTGGCGCATCAAGAACACCCCTTAGTAGTTATCGAGACTGTGGTGGGCCACCCGTTCGAAGGCACTCCAACGCGCTCTCTTATTCCCAACACCACCCAGACTAGAACCCGACCAAGTCTAGCAATGAGAGGGATATGGGAGCTTGGGCTTGGCCGGGAGTTCGGTCGGGCAACCGATGCTTAAAGATCGTCTTCTCTGGGTGAACCATTGCTGAACATCCGATGGCACGGAGTATTTGAGGATCCGCCAGCGTTATCCCTGAGTGTTACTATGGGAGGTGTCGATGAGCACCCATGACCTCAGGTCTTTCTTGCTTCCGTTGTTGGCAGCACTTGGCTTGACCATTATCGCGGTGCTGGCCGCGGTCTATTTAGGACTCGCTTGGGATTAGAGCGCCACCTCTAAAGAATGTCACGACGAAGATCTCATTCATAATCCACGTTAAAGCGGTCGGACTGGGAAACTGCAAGTATGGCTTTCCTGTAGATCAGGAGAGCAGTCATCGGGATGCGACCTATCTCGTCTGCCTTGGTGCCCTTCACGAAGCCTATCGTGAGCTTGAAGAGGCGCGGCTTACGTGACGTAAAGCTGCCTATGCGCTCGCAACGATCCGCGAGACGCTGGATCAGGCTTTGGACCTCGCGCGTATCAGCAGCAGTCGTTCGGTCCACTCAACAACTTGTTTGATGAGGAAGGGGCCGCGCTAGCAGCTTATGAACAAGCGGTTCCTAAGGTCCGAGAAGCGGAAGGGTGGTGGGCGGCTCTGAGTTTAGCTCTGGCTTATGAGAAGGAACGCCTGATGGCAGGACAGTTGTCTTGCAGCCGAGTGAACTGACCTGCGGGTATCGCAGAAGTAGCCCCTAAGGCGCAATACAGAGTTTAGTTCTTTGTCTACCCTAGTGTAGCTATGCCAACCTATGACGTTTACGTCTGGACCAACTTTCGCCGTCTGAATTATCCACGAGGCTTGAATGTTCTGAGTCTGGAGGCGGCGCACAGCGTTGCGTTGATAATGGGGCGAATGCTCATCAGGCTTAGATCGCCGAGAGGTTATCTGCCTCAGGCCGTCTGTGAGTTCCACGTTGAGGTTGTTGACGAAGATGGACGAACTGTTCTGGCTGTTCCGGGACGGTGGATAGGTCCAGTTCCTAAACGGGTAGGTAGGTGAACTTACGAGCGCTCGCGATCTTAGAGCGGGTTCAAAAACGGCTTCCCGCAGGTTGCCTCACCCCTTTGCAACCTCCGTTCAAGCTCAAACGCCGCCTTTCCATTTTCCATACAAACCCACCTGAAACCTAGGTTCGTCTTGATGGAATCGCGGGTAGCCTTATCGAGCGACAGTGAGCCATCCACTATCTCTGCGATGCGATTGTGCAAGGTTGGGAGGACAAGCCGATCAGCGACGTAGACACAGAACTGATCACCGCTTCGTCTTTCGCTGGCATGGCTGTTGAGCCTTCCCCAAGGACCAGCCTTTCCGTTGCCCTCAGTGCCGCCTGTAAAACTCCGGCCTGACATACCGACGTAAATGAAAGAGTCTTCCCGATCCCAGACTGTGTAGACCACTGCTCCTGAGCGGGGAACGTCGGGGGTAGACCAATCTGAGAACCAGTGAATAGGGCCGCTGATTAGCTGACCGTAGGCCTTGCCCTGTGGCGCTGGGATATGGGCGTCCATCTTCGGATTACGCTCGAAATCTACCGTCAATCCTCATCAGCTATGCTTTTCCATTCAGCGACTTCCTCAGCGGTGGCTTTCCGCTTACTCACCAGGTCAGCCAGCAGAACAGCGGGGAAGGAGGCGCTTTGTAGCGCAGCCCTGATGAAACCGTGCTGATCCAATTCTAACAGACGAATCGTCAGCGTGTCAGGTTGCTCTGAGTCATACTCAATATCGAGCGAGTGATAGGGACTGTTCCGCCCATCTTCTATCGCAAGGGGGACATTGAGTGAAATAACTCGGTCCTCAGGTCCGCAGAATCCAAGGCGAGCTTCAGGGGCAGAGTAATCGCTCATTTTGTTTGTTGGCTTCCAAGCATCGAGTGATGAAGTAGGTGACGGTTTGGCGGGTTAGTTGTTTTGGGTCCACAACGCTTTGTGGCGAAAAGAAGTTCCGCCATGGAAATTACACATTCTGACGTGCTTTGAAAGATGCTCTTGAGTAAATGGTTGCTGTTGGTCTTAGCATAGGAAATTTTATCGTCGAGGGGCTTATATCGCAGCAGTAAAACTCTGTATCTTCCACCTACTGCCCCACTATGTAGCTTGTGAGCATAGCCTGAAATAACACCTATGAGTAGGTTGCTAAGGCAGTATTCTTGGTTAATATTCCTGCCATCATGCCCTTCTACAACCTCTTTCTGTATAACCAACACAGCCGGGTCAGATATCCTCAGACCCTGATCCTTCCTGATCTTGATACTGCTCAGCGTGCCGCCCAGAGAGTGGCCAATGTCTTCATGGAGGTCGTCCCATATTGGGGTGATCTTTCACGCGAGCAGCAAAGTGGTTACGTGGTCGAGATTGCGGACCAAGCAGGTGGACTACTCCTGACTGTGCCGTTCAACGAGGCCAAGGAGGCGACGGCTGATCAATCGGAGACCAAGTCCGACAAAGAGAAAGAAGCCCTACCAGACTGCTCATCGGATAGGGCTGGAAAGTCTTAGGAGGAATAGCCTCAGCATAACAGTCTTCTCAGGTAGGTCTGTGCGGAGGCACACCAGAGCCATTGAACCTACCTAATGTAGATTCGTACTGTCAGGGTTATCGCCGTTTGGCTGAGGGTCACTCATGCGAACGAGAAGATCACGGCGGAAACGCTTCAGGTCACGCTGCAATCGTTCCAGCCGAGCCATCAAATCAGCATCAGTCATCTGCACAGAGGCCGGACCCGTCGTCTGATCTAGTTGGCTCCGCATGATTGCTTCTAGCTCCATGAGCATGGTTTCCCCCATGCCTGGAACCTTTAGCCACTGTTTGGAAGGGATGCTGCTGACCTCTTCAAGTGTAGGGGATCGCCCTCGAAATTCAGCTAAGATCGCCTTCCTCAAACGTTGAGAACAGTTCTCGATCGGGAACGGATCATTTGGATACATCGGAGCCGTTATGATTGGCCGGGTAAGGACACAACCCTAGCAGTAACCCCTAACCTGACTAGGATTAGCATCCTTTTGCTCTTGGCCATTATCCGTGTGGGAGCGTTGGCCGAACAGAGGTACAACGGAAGGGGTTGGAAGGGCTGACGAAAGAAGCCCCACCAAGATCGCTCGATTGATGGGGCTAGTTAGAAGGTTTCGGGAGGAAGTACGCACCTTCGAATCCAAACTGATGACGCCCACGATTGTTGCGGTAGGAATGGCGGAAAAGCTTTTCAGTTCTTCGCTTTCAATCCTAACCAGCCGTTGCTTTAGACAACTTCTCAGTGACCTTCTCCGGCCTCAGGTGAGTGTATCGGCTCAACATTCCTAGGTCTCTATGTCAACTGATCAGGGCGACCTCTGGCACCGTGAGGCCATACTCGAAGAAGCGGGATACAGCCTCATCCCTAACGTCATGTAGCCTCAGGTCTTCCAAGCCAGCCCTGCGCCTCAGTCTTTCCCAAGCAAGACGCACAGTGTTGGGTGTGACCGGGAAGACCCGCTCATCCCTTCTCTCTAACGAGGACAATAGTGCCGCCGGCGTCCTTCACCCGGAACGAGAAGCCTGCGAAGCCAGTACCATTGCTGTATTCGACCGGGCTGTAGCCCAGCTTGCCCTTGTCGAGCATAGAGGCAGAGGTGATGTCTCCTTCAGCAACCGGGCCGGAGTTCGGGCCTCCCATGCCAAAGCTGAGGAGCGTGAGAATTCCCTCTTCGGGAAGGCTGACGATCTCGATCGAGTTGAGGAAGTCGCCATCGTTCGGATCGCAGAAGCCGAAATCGGCTGCCGAGAACTTGTAGGGGCTATCCTCATCAAGTGAAATGGCCGTGTCCTGCGCGAGGGGCGCGTCATTGACGGGTGTAACAGTTACGGTGGAGGCATAATTAAGCACGGCGGTGTTGCCACCACCATTGGCCATGCCGCCGGTATCACGCAGACCTGTAAAGGTAATCGTGCGTGGGCCAGGGGTGGGGTCCTCACTGGTATGGCCGTAGGCCATGCCGTCGATGAGGGAAGTCATAGCCGAAGGCAAGATGCCACCTGTTTTGGATAGAGTGACGGTGGCGGTGCTGCCTACGATCGAGACAGTGTAGGCGAAGGTAGAGCCGGAGGTCGTACCCGTGCCGTTGACCAAGCTGATGACGGTGCCATCGAAGGAGACGTTCTCGAACGCACTGTCGGTGACGTTGGAAACGGTGAACACGAGTTGGTCCAGGCTTTGACCGTTCTCGACGGTGCTGGCCAACACGTCGGAGAACAGGTCAGCCGCTGCGCTATGCTCAGTATAGGCTTCACACCCAAATAGCGGCCAGCGCACGTCGCTCGAAATTGCGTTTTCACACGGCCCTAGTCAAGCACGGTAGTTCCCTTACCCGTCATGAAGGTCCAGTATTCGCTGCCAGAAATGACACTCAGGTAACTTCCGAGAAGTGCTGGGGGCGGGACTTGGAGTCTGTACACGCTGATCCAAGCACGCATATCTACATGCTGCGGGCCCCTCGGCTCGGCCCTTCAGGAGCAGGAACACCTTTGTCAGAAGCCCGGCCGTCGGAGTGTCACGTGGATTGTTCAAGTACTGCTCGAAGCAGGGCTGATCGTCTGGCTCCTCCCCAGAGTCAGGTAGCCAATCCCAGTATAAGATACTCATACGCACGATACAACTCCGCATATGCTCCCTTGTGGGTCAGTGACACGACACGGCACCGGGGGAGATGGCTGACAAGGACGGCAGCATCAATGTCATCTGAACTGACTTCTACACCGGCTATGGATCTTAAATCCGCCTCCGGCACCACATCGGGATCGCTGTAGAACACACCGAACCAGCGGCGTGGTGTGTCGAACAGGCTGCGGGAGGCGGCTCAGGCCGAGAGCTGTGCAAACTCGTGACCAGTCAGCGTGTAAGCTCCTCTGTGCTCAAGACCTGCAATGCAGACCCCGCCGAACTCCGAAACTGCCGCCCTATCCATCAGTGGATCACCTTGACGTCCAGTGCTCTGTCTGTCTCGGAAGACACCAGGAGGTAAGCCGCAATCATCGGCAAAGGCACGGGTGAAGCCCTCGACCGTGCTGAACCTAGCCTGCTTGGCGACCTCGGTGGTCGGAGTGCCGCTTGAGGAGAGGTCCGCACCAGCCTGATGCAGCCGCAGGCGTCTCACCGTCTGAGCGACCTTCTCTCCCGGCATCGATCGATAGATCCGATGAAAGTGATAGGGGGATAGGCATGCAAGCTGGGCTAGCTTGTTGAGGCTGAGATCCTCGTCGAGGTGCTCCTCAACATAGGTGAGAACCCGCCTAAGCCGCTGCCCATACTCAACCTGAGTGTTTTGCCTCTGCATGACATCAACACTCCAGGAATACAGGTCGCGTTACGGGTCGACTGGCCTGTGGTGTCAAAGCCTTGGACCAGAAAGGGACAACATGGTGTGGCATGGAGAAGCCCCCTATGATGCGGACGTCAGCGCCGCTTGCTGTGTTGAGATAACAGGATGCTGTGCGATCCTGATCCTTGATCAAGCTTGCTCTTTTAATGTCCACAGGGGGTGAGAACGTTCTTCCTGCTGCGTAAGATGGAGGTTGCTCCATCAATTGATAAGGGCCTTCAAACATCCCAGCTTGCACAATGGAGGTGGTCTGCGCGCTCCTCGAGACTCCATTTTAGTCATGTCTGCCAATCTACACAGGCGCAGCATCATTTCTGACGCAATTAGATATTGCAAAGACGCTCCCGCGAGCGGCATCAGAGTGCCAAGCTGAAACCTCGTCCCTACAACCACGTTGCCAGTTCGTTGTGACTGATCCAAGACTTAGCCGTTGTGTCTACCCAGTGCTTCATACAAGCCACAACTGCTTTGTAGAGGCTTAACAAGGTGATACCTACGAAAGGCTTTGGTTTGCTATGAGCAGATCGCAGGAACAGCCCGCCTCTACTCAAGCAGTTGAGGCCCGTCACCGGGAGATGGCAGTTGAGCATCTCCTTTTCGGCACCATACGATTTCTTGCACACCGCCATCCCGAGTTACTGGACGAACTGGAAGGTAGTTTGTCTCACCTGTGGGACTTGGCTGACGATGGTTCCCGAAATGATGAAGCAGTGCGAGATATTGCGCATCGCTTTCTCAAGAGTTTACGCGCGGAGGGAGCGCCGAATATCCCAGAGACTGCCGGCGATGACTAATGGACCGAGGTGTTCTGGATAAACATGGGGCATCAGAATGCCTTCAGGCCTAAATTTCGACTATTCAGCAGACCTTCCGCGAGGCCTTAAACAGGTTCCGGGCTGATGCCCCTGTGCTCATCCTCGGGCACAATGATGCGGACGGCTTATCGGCCAGTGCGCTGCTCGCCCGCGCCTTGAGCCGCCACGGTACAAACTGTCAGGTTCGGATCCTCGGCCGAGGCGAGAACCCGTGGGCCCATGCCCTGCGCACCGAGCTGTCCGGCGTTCCAGTGGGAGGCCTGATCGTGACCGACCTGGGCGTCCGCAAGGGTGTGGTCCTGGAGGGGGTCGAGACGGTCGTGATCGATCACCACGTTCCGACGGGGGTTCCCGGATCCGCAACCGTCATCTCGGGAATTGAGATGGATCAGGTCCCGACATCAAGCCTGCTGGCCTACTGGTGCGCGTCAGTGATTGCCGAGGTTGACGACCTGCTCTGGATCGCTGCGCTCGGCATCATCGGCGACATGGCCGAGAAGTCCGGCTTCCCGGAGATGGAGGAGGCCCGCAAGCAATACGGCATCACCGCCCTGCGGGAGGCGACGGCGCTGCTCAATGCACCTCGCCGGAGCGCCACGGGTGATGCCAGGCCAGCCCTCGACCTTCTCATGAAGGCAAAGGGCCCGAAGGAGATCCTCTCCGGCGAGCATCCGGAGACGGCTCTCCTCCAGGCGGCTCGCGAGCAGGTCAAGCTGGATCTGGACGCGGCCCGGCGCGTCCCTCCCAAGGTGAAGGGCGACGTGGCGCTGATCCGGTTCCACTCGCCATGCCAGATCCACCCGCTCGTGGCGCAAGCGTGGCGTGGCCGGCTGAGGAACAACATTGTCATTGCCGCCAACACGGGCTATCGCCCGGGCTGGGTCCACTTTGCCACACGGACCGCCCTCGACCGTGATCTCATTGCCTTCCTCCGAGACCATGCCCCCGAGGGCGCCGATGAGAACTACGGCAGCGGCCATCGGCAGGCGACCGGTGGGGCGCTCCGGCCCGAGAGTTGGAACCAGTTCGTCACCGGGCTCGGATTTGGGCCCGACATGCTCGTGGAGGCGTGATCCACCTGCCTGCCGCCCTGACGTTTCGACGGCAACTCACCATATAGGAATAGCCTCATCTTGAGCGCCCCAGCCTCCCGTCTGCAACGGATGCGCCAGGTCACATCCACCATCGGAACCACGCATGGCCCTGACGAAGCAGTTGATCGATATCGAGCGGATCTATCTCGAGCCTGCCGTGGAAGGATATGCACGCGGCCAGGAGATCCTCGCCCGTTATCCCGTTGCCGAGCGCCTGCATGTCGAATCGCACTGGAAGATCCCCTCCCTGCACGGCAACGAAGGCAATGCGGAGGACTGGCTCAGGCTCAAGCGCAGCTCACTGGTCCTTGGCGTAAAAAAGGGGCTGACCATGCGCCCCAACGGCCGCAGCGCCCACTTCATTGCTCCGTCGACCTCGAATGGCTGTGCCATGGCCTGCGCCTACTGCTACGTTCCGCGCCGCAAGGGGTATGCCAACCCGATCTCGATCTTGGTTAACATCGAGGAGGCCTGCGCGGCCATCGCCCGGCACGCGGCACGCCAGGGTGCCCTGCCGTCTCCGGATCAGATTGACCCCCAGCACTGGGTCTACGACATCGGCGAGAACGGTGATCTCTCGGTCGATGCATCGATCTGCGACAATGTCCGAGATCTGGCCGATCTGTTCCGGCGCATACCCAACGCCAAGGGGTCGTTTGCGACCAAGTTCGTGAACCGGGACCTGCTGTCGTACGATCCTCAGCGTAAGACCCGCATCCGCTTCTCTCTTATGCCCGAGAGGATCGCCAAGGTCGTCGACGTGCGAACCTCGTCGATCACCGAACGCATCGAGGCGATCAACGACTTCGTGCAGGCCGGATACGAGGTCCACCTGAACTTCTCGCCCGTGATCGTCTACGAGGGCTGGGAGCGGGACTATCACCCCCTGTTCGAGCAGATCGACGATACTCTTTCGCCTGAGGCCAAGGAGCAGTTGCGCGCCGAGATCATCTTCCTCACCCACAATGAGCAACTGCACGAGGTGAACCTGCGCTGGCACCCGAAGGCCGAGGCTCTCCTTTGGCGTCCCGACCTTCAGGAGGTGAAGCGGTCCGAAGGCGGGATGTTGAACCTGCGCTACAAGGCGGCCTGGAAGAAGAAGTGGCTTGAGCGTTTCCAATCCTTGCTGGCGGACAAGCTTCCTTATTGTGGCGTGAGGTATGCGTTCTGACGCAAAGGCGACTTCGGTAAGAGGACCGTTCGGTCCTAGCTGTCAGAACTGACATTCGGCTCACTTCCTGAGCGTGCCATTGGGAGACATTCGCGCTTCAGCAGTAGCGGCGGACGCGTCACGCCAGTTTGATGACTTCCGCATACTCCAATTCGCTCGCTGCGGCCTGTTCGAGAGCCAGGATAGCGCATATGCCGCCAGAAATGACCTGTGCCGTTTCTGTCGTCACAAAGCCGTATCCGCATCAGCTGGACGATAGCGGGGTATCGATCAGATGGCGGAGCCTGTGAGTGTAGATATCGTAGTATTCATCGAGTCCGAATTTACTGCCCAACTCCCGACATAGAAGGATTATCTCGAGCGCCTGCGACCACTCCCGGCAGCGATAGGCGGTGTGCATAGCGCTGTTTCGTTCGGTCAATTCCGCAAAGTCCAGGCTTGCGCCGACATCAGCGCGTCCCAGAACAGTGAAGATCCGCTCCGGCTCCCGCTTTCCCCTCACCTGCAGATGGTCAATCTCGAGAACGGCAAACCTGGTGCGGACCGCCTGGGCGGTTTTGTCCCCGATAACGATGGAAACGCCATACTGCTTTGTCAGGCTCTCCAAGCGGGAAGCAAGATTAACCGTGTCTCCCAGAACTGAATAGTTGAAGTGCAGATCGGAGCCGAAATTGCCGACAACACAGAGGCCAGTATTCAACCCGATCCCGATCCTCAGCGGCGGGACCGGGTGATCGTCGCTGAGCTCGCGCTGGCGCTGCTCGTTCAATGCTTTAAGACTGTCCAGCATCGCGCACGCAGCCTCGCATGCGTTTACCTCATGAAGCGGATCGGCGAGAGGAGCATTCCAGAAGGCCATAATCGCGTCACCCATGTACTTATCAATCGTCCCACGCCGCTCCATGATGTCCCTGGTAAGCGGGGTGAAAAGCCGATTGATGAGGGCTGTCAGTCCCTGCGGATCGTTCTTGTAGGACTCGGAGATAGCCGTGAAGCCACGAACATCCGAGAAAAGCACGGTCAGCTCGCGTTGCTCCCCGCCCAGCGTCAGCTTTTCCGGCGATTGCGCCAGCTGCTCTACGAGGTCAGGAGAGAGATACTGACTGAAGGCCGATCTGATCCGGTAACGGTCCGCAGAAACAGTGACATAGTTCGTGCAGACCAGAACCGTGTAAATCAGAAGGCTCGAGACCAGCGGGAAGGTGTAGTCGATCAGAAGATCGAGGAAGGAGAAACAGTACCATGACACGCCTAAGGTCACGGCGGCGGTGGTGCCCCCGAGGACGAAAAGGGTTCCGGCATTCACCTTTGGCGCCAGCGCGATCAGGGTCAGGCTTAAAAGTGTCGCGAGTACGATCTCGACAAAGGCCGTGTAGCCCGGCCGGCTCAGGGTCGATCCCGTCAGGGCGCTCTCCAGAAGCTGGGCATGCAGCTCGACCCCTGGGAGTGCCGGGTGGATTGGGGTGATTTTGAGATCGAGAAGACCAGCAGCCGAGGTTCCGATTAACACCATTTTCCCGGCGAGGCTGTCGGCAGGCGCCCTGCCCTGCATCAAGTCGATCGCGGAAACATATCTTTCGGGGTTGAGGAGTGAGAAATGGATCCAGACCCGGCCTTTACCGTCCGTCGGGATTTCGAGATCGTCAACGCCCACACTCCGAACGCCGCTCGCATCCGTCTTGATGAGAATGGCCCCCGATCCTTTAACGACCCGCAGCATCTCGAGTGAAAGCGCGGGGACGATGGTCCCATCAGCGACCGCTACGACCGGGACGCGACGAACGACACCGTCCTGCTCAGGAATAATGGAAAAGATCCCGTGGCCCTGAGCGGCTTCGTCAAGAACGGGGAGGTTGCGCAGCAGGTGCGGAAAGTCGACAAGGGACGGGCGCGGGTCCGGACCGAGGATAGCGATGCCCGCCTGGATCGCCGGCCGTGCGACGGCCGCTGCGCCCGAGACGCGATAGCCTGACTGGCCAAGCACCACCTGGGCTTTCCGAATGGTATCGGCGAAGACGGCGTCGTTGCCAGGCAGGTGCCGGAGTTTCTCCCATGTCGCGTCGTCCATTCCCCGGAACGTCTCGGCTGCAACCTCAGGCGAGCTTCGGTCCGGCTCGGGAAAGAGCACATCGAAGCCGATCACTGTGCCGCCCCGCTCGACGATCTTCGAGATCATGTCGGCCATAACAGTGCGCGGCCAAGGCCATTGCCCCAGAGCCCGCAGGCTCTGCTCGTCAATATCCACGATGGCGACAAGGTCCTGGCGCGCGGCACGCGGATGCATCAGCTGGTAGACGTCGAACGACTTCTGGCGGAGAGCTTCGACGGGGCCAGGATCCCAGATCCGCAGTGCGAGCAACGAGACGAGAAGCAGGAGGCCAACAATCCGTCCGATCCCGAAGCGTCGCATTCTTTTCAAAAGAAGGCTCACGGCCGTCGATCCGCTCGGGCACTAGCACGGGTTACAATGATGTTGCCGCCTTCGCTCGTGCAACAATACTTCGATTGCCGTCTGGCCGTAAAATCATGGGAGAGGCTAGGCAAGCTTAAGGACCGGTGCATAATCCCCTCAGAGGACGTCGTCTATGGAACGGGGTAACGCGCCTACGATGGTCAGTTCGGTCGCCAGAACCTCTCCGCTGACAAATGTGACGATCGCCGACACGGTATTGCCGTCGCCAACAAGCCGCTTCAACCCTCCGATCGACATATCGAGGGCAAGCCCGTCGGCTGTTGGGACGAGGTCCTCCGGGCCGACCCCAACGATCTCCGTATTGTTTACGAAGAGATCGATATCGGCAATCGTCCCGCCGGAAAGAGGTGCTCCCAGGACGGAGATGTCAATCTGGTCGGGTGCCGTCAGCAAGGAAGCCCCGCCCGTATTGTCGATTCGATTGAGTTGGGAGAGACTGGCTTCCTGCCCGACGCCGAGAGCGGTGATCTTCACTTCATATTGGTCATTCAAGTTCGTGAGCTCGGCATCGAAGGAGCCCTGTCCGTTGCCATCGGAGAGGAAGTACAGAAAGTTTCCCTCGTTACCTTGATCCAGGCTCTGCAGCCGATTGTTGGCGGCCCGAAGAGCATCGGCGAAGTTTGTTTGTCCGCCCGGATTCAGACCTTTCAGATAATCCGGTATTGCCGCATCGCCCGCTTGACCGAGACTGAAGGTCGCCGCAGTCACAGCGCCTCTACCTGTTGCATCGGTTGGATCGGCGCTGCCATTGAAGGGGATCACCGTGATCGTCACATCAGCAACTGAAAACCCGAGCCCCCTCACCCGCTCGGTGAGCGCGATCAGACTGGCAATCTCCGCATCGAGAACGGTATTGGCTTCGCCATCGCCGTTGAGATCGCTGACCGGAGACCCCTCAAACTGATCCGACGTACTGCCCGAGATGTCGATCAGGTAGACGATATTCATCTGCCGCTGGAGAACCGGCCCGAGACCTATGATCAGGTCTAGATCCGCGGTCGCCGTCGTGGTCGCGGACGGCGCACTGATCCCAATCGAAACTGGCTGATGGTTGAAAGCGAGAACGCTGTTCTCCGAAGCAACTTGGTGGGGTGATAGGAACGTCCCTTCCCCTCGAACCTGCAAGGTGACGTCTGCAGTATCGGTTCCTCCCTTACCATCGGAAACCGTATAGGCGAAGGTCACCGTGGCGGTTTCGCCGGTGCTAAGGGCGACGAAATCGTCGCTAGTGTCGAAGACTAGATCCCCGGAGGCGTTCCGGATGACTGAGCCTTCGAGCGGTGCTGTCCAGTTAATGACTTGGAGGGAGTCGCTATCCACATCGCGGTCGTTGTCGCGTACGGTAAGGATTGTCTGCCCCACCTCGTCAACAGCGACAATGCGGTCGCTTGCGGTAACCGGAGCGTCGTTTCGACCGGTGATCGTCCAGGAAATCGAAGACGGGACGCGGATGCCACCATCAATCAGCAGATAGTCGACAATGACAGTCTCGGTCTCTCCCTCCCCTAGTTTCTGATACGCCGGATGCGACGGATCCAGAGAGAAACTCCGCGAGGCGTCAAGATATCTCACGCCGGGAGGCAACCTTGATTGCACGATCACGGGCGGCAACATCCCGCCGGCCTGCGTTATCGCATCCGGCAGGGCGCCCAGCCGCACGAGCAGTCCATCTTCAATGGCTGAGCCGCGGATCGGCGCTGGTGCGACAATGGGAGGTGGAAGAACGATTTCGCGGGCTGCGGCGCGCTCCGGGGTAAATTGTGTGACGACGAGTTGCGATGGATCGAGGGGATCGATCCGCTGAGGCAGGTTCGCGGGAACGATCGGCCCATCCTCGACATCGCTGCTGCCCCCACCACGGCGGAACTGGGTGGAAACGAACTGGAACAGATCCCTCACGATATCGCTCTCGCCCCGAATGTCATCGGCTGTCTTCGTGATTTGCGTGATGCGCGGCTCGGAGCCGGCCAATGGCGTCAAGAGCGTCGCTACGCGGGCATCGGACACGGACGTAATCACACGGGACGGATCGTTCTTGTCCAGAAGAACGAACGACCCCGCAGTTCCATTCGGCTCGGTGAGAAGTGAGAATTTCGTGATCCCACTGAATGCTGCGATCTCGGTTTGAACTGCCGTTCCCCTAATGGCCATGGTGGCCACGGGCGTATCGACCTTGAGGTCGCCGGTCTTGGCAATCCGTCCCGCGACGAACCCTATGACGCCTTGGACAAGCGTGAACAGCGCCGAGTTCGCGCTCGAGTCCGCAGCATAGACCATGTCGTTCAGCACCATGCGGGCACTGGAAGACAGGCTGAACACAGTTCCATCGTGGAATTTGATAGTCAGTGACGAGTCCGCACCCGTCTGCACGACATCGCCTTTGGCCACAACATCGCCGAAGTGCAATTCGATTGAAACGCCGTTCCGCAGTACGGTTGCCGATCCAGACACTTTCTCGACACGGCCGATCGGCGCCGAAGCAGCGGCCGTATCGGCTGCCTGCGCGTATTGTCCTGACAGGTGAGGACCTGCCAAGGCCTCGACGGTAGCGCCTGTTAAGCTCGCGCCTTCATGCGTCGTGATGCTCAGGCGCCTATTATCACCGAAATAACCGGCAATAATTGCCGTCGTTTCGTGTCCTAGAAGCAGGAGATCAGCTCCGGATCTCCTGAAGTCAGCGGTGAATAGCACGTCCTTGTCTGGAAAAAGGATTGACTGTTCGGCGTCAGTAACACTGCTCGACGCTTCGGCAGCATCGATTTGGATGTCAAATATAGTGGCGCCGTCCCCAGATTGGTACACAGCCGAACCCTTATGCGGGTGCGATGATAGCCTTTTCCTCCGCTTGTTCCTATTGGAATCAAAACCTAGGGATCTGGACGGAAGATCGTGATGACCCCGGGTGTGGGGATGTTCCGCTTCGGGTCAACCTGAGCCCTTAATCGCGACCGTGTAGAAGTCCGCTAATCGCACCTTTCCGGAAAGACCACGTACTTCCTAGAAGTGCCATTAGGAGACCTTCCGAGTCCGGGTTGTTTCGAACTTTTGTGAAGGCGCCGTATCACCCTCACACACGAGCAGAACTTCCTTCCCCCTCGTACCTGCGGAGACCCCCCGCATGGGAGAGCTTCCTGCGCTCCGACTCCTGTTGCGCAGGTGCTTCGCAGGGAATTGCGCGAGGGCTCACATGAACAGCGCGCGGGTCAGCCGCACGGCATAGTCAGAGTCGGGGTTGGTGGTGCTGTCGCCCACCCGTTCCATGATCGCCTCAATCGCCAGGTCGCGTCGCTTGGGCAGCCGCGCACGCTCTGCGGATGCGAGCGCGGCAGGCATCTCCTCGCGGCTGAGGTCTGTGCAGTAACAAGGCGATCCGGGCTGCTGGCGCCAAGACTCGGCAAGCGTGCCTGAATAGACCGCGTCGAGACCGGTTTCGTCGACCAGCGTCATCGCCACGTCGCGTTCCCGGTCGCCATCGGCGGCAACGGGGATTGCGATGCGACCCGCTGCCCCTGCCGGCGCGCCCTTGTCGGCGAAGGAGGCGGACGTGATTGCGTTCCACGCCTTGGCAATTGGGCGACCGATCTGCCCGGCGACCCACTCGCTCTCGGTCTGCCCGCCTTCGATCGCGGCAATTTCGCCGTCACGCTTGGGATAATAGTTGGACGTGTCAATGACGGCCGTTTCGGCGGGCACGTCTGCGAACAGCGGTGCGATCCGGGGGATGGCGCCAAGCGGCGTGGACATGATCACCACATCAACCCCGGTGACCGCCTCTGCGGAGGTGACCGCCCGGGCACCGTTCTTGAGGATGTCAGCGTCGATTGTCTCGGGGCCGCGTGAATTGGCGACCTTCACGTCGTGTCCAGCCGCGCTCAGTTTTGTCACCAGCGTCTTGCCGATGTGGCCCGTGCCCAAGATGCCGATCTTCATGATGGTCTCTCCTATGAATTCCTTGAAGGTTTCACTCGCTTGCCGGGTGGGCGAGCCCTTCGAGCGTGCGACGCAGGTCTTCCGCGCCCTGGTCGGTGAGCTGACAGGCCGTCTTGATCCTGCCGGGGATGCCGCGGACCTCAGCTTCAAGAGCGCGGCCCCGGGAGGTCAGGTCGACCTGCACGCGGCGTTCATCAGCCGGATCCCGTGTTCGGGTCACGAAGCCGGAGCCCTCCAGCCGCTTGACCAGCGGCGTGATCGTGCCCGTGTCCATACCGAGGCGGGTGCCAAGGGCGCCGACGGTCAGGGGCGCGCCATCCAGCAGCTCGAGGATCACCAGGTACTGGGGGAAGGTCAGGCCGAGCGGCTCCAGGAACGGCTTGTGCATGCGTGCCATGCGGTTTGCCGCACCATAAAGCGCGAAGGCCAGTTGCTCGCCAACATTGTGCCGCTCTGAAGTCATTTTCCTCTAGCTCACTATCATCTAGCATACCAGTTAATGGTTTGGAGTGGCCTGTCAAGCAGGCTCGCTGGCCTGGCTCGCCGCGATGCAGCCCATGCATGGGAGCGTTCCGGCCAGATCAACGCCGGAGCATGATCGGCACTTGCAACGGTTTCAGATCGTGTTACCTAGTGCACTAGATTATAAGCCGCTAGACACGTCAGGCCCGCGCGTGAGCCTTTCTCAGCCATCGACAGCCGCCTGGGTTTAACCGAATATCTAGCGAGCTATATTATAAGGGGCAAGCTAATGAATGCCGTAGTCTGTGAAGCCGATGCGGCACCCATGCCGCAGTTGAAGCACTCCGAAGAGCGCCTTGCCCCGGGAACACCCATCGCGACCGACCCCCGGCCCGCGCAAGCGGGAGGCGGTGGCGGGAAACTGACACGGGAAGCTGCTGTCACGATTGCGGTGCTGGTCATTTCCACCTTCACCGTCATTCTCAACGAAATGCTGATGGCGGTCGCCTTGCCGCGCGTCATGGCAGATCTCGCCATCACGGCCTCGACCGCCCAGTGGCTGACAACGGGGTACATGCTGACGATGGCCGTCGTGATCCCTGCGACCGGCTTTCTGACCGAGCGGTTCCAGATGCGGACGGTCTTTACGCTGGCGATGTCGCTGTTCGTCGCTGGAACGATCGTCGCGATCATCGCTCCAGGTTTCAACACCCTGCTGATCGGCCGCATCATCCAAGCCGTCGGCACGGCGATCGTGACGCCCCTGGCGTTCACGGCCGTGAGTTCCCTCGTGGCAGCAGCGCGAAGGGGACGCGTCATGGCGTCGGTCACCGTTGCCACATCCCTCGCGCCTTCCCTTGGGCCGGTTGTCTCAGGCGTGATCCTGTCGCAGCTTGGCTGGCACTGGATCTTCATCGCCATCCTGCCGATTGCCGTTGGTTCCCTGATCGTCGGGAACCTGATGATCCGGGTGCCAAGCACACCACGAAAGATCGGATTGGATCCCCTCTCCGTGGTTCTTTCCGCTGTCGGGTTCGCCAGCCTTGTCTATGGACTGGCTTCGCTTGGCGAGGGTGCAGGACATGCCGTGGTGTCTCCGTGGACTTCGCTCCTCATCGGGATCGTGGTCGTCGCGGCCTTCGTCATGAGGCAGGTGCACCTGCAAAGGTTCGAACGTGCTCAACTCGACATGCGGCCATTCTCGATCCGCACCTTCAGCGCCTCCGCCCTGACAATGGTGTGTTTCATGACGGCAGGGTACGGCATGATGACCCTGATGCCCGTGATCCTTCAGACCTCGTATGGACTCAGCGCCGTGCAGGCAGGCCTGTTCATGGCCCCCGGTGGGTTCACGATTGCGATCGTCTCGGCTCTCGTCGGGCGCCTGTACGACCGCATCGGGCCACGTCCGCTGGTTATTACGGGCGCGCTCGTCGCTGCCGCAGGTCAGTGGTGGCTGTCGACGCTCGGGCCGGGAACATCCATCTGGATGCTCTTGGCGGCGTACCTCTTCATCATCGTCGGGCAGGCCCTGATGTGGACGCCATTGTTCGCGGTCTCCCTCGGCGTCCTGAACACGCACCTTCTTCCGCACGGCAGCGCCATCGTCAACACGATCCAGCAGCTATCCGGTGCGGCGGGCATCGCCATCACGTTCTCCATCATGGGCGCCGCCAGCGCGGGCTATGTCCAGGGTGGCGAGGCCGTGGACGCGGCGATGGCGCACGGTGCGCAGCAGTCCTACCTGGTCTGTAGCTTCCTCGCGCTCGCCGCCTTTGTCGCCGCGCTGTTCATCCGAAAGGGTGCAACTTCAGGCGGCGCGGTCGTCGCCACGCATTGATGCCGAAGCTGGTGCGGTGCAGCGCGACCATGCCCCCATTTGCTGTGGGCGTGTTTCAGCTCCAGACACGGCCAGAGGATCGACCGGAGGCCGAGATCACCTCGGATATAGTCACTATCGACTAAAGTATGGATCGGCGCTTGAATTTTCGACCGAACGTTCGTAAATAAACGTAGAAACCACTGGAGCAGACATGGGTAGACCCCGCAAGATCATGACGGATGACATCCTCGACGCCGCCGAGCGCGTGGTCACTCGCGTGGGCGCGGCAGGGTTGTCGATCGATGCCGTTGCCCAGGAAGCCGGCATCAGCAAATCGACGGTCGTCTATGACCACAAGTGCAAAGCAGACCTGCTGGAGGCGCTCGTCGACCGCCAGATCTCGCGCGAGCACGAGCGCATAGCGAAGGCCATTGGTGAACACGCCGACACGCCCCATCCTGAGCTGTTCGCCAGGATCGCCGTCTACGGCCAGAAACCGAACGACACCGACAAGGCGGTGGTCCTCGCCCTCAGCGCCTCGATGCCGGGTCAGGAAGAGCTGCAAACGCGCATGCGGGAGTGGGCCGCCACCGCGCTTAACGAAATGACCCATGGTCCGCGCCCCAAGGCTGCGCTCATGGCCTTCCTGGCCCTCAACGGCCTCTCGTGCCTTGAACTCTTCGGATTCCATCAGTGGGACGAGACCGAGCGGTCCGCGATCCTCGACGGCATCCGCACGATCTACGCCTCTTTCCCCGAAGACCAATAGTCACGGACCCCATCATGTACAGCACACAACGGTCGCGCCTGAAGGCGTGCCTGATCGCCTCCACGTTCCTCGTGCTCGCGTCCGGTGGCGCCCTTGCGCAAGCCGCCGGGGCCATGCCGCCGCCCGCGGTCGGGGTGATCCAGCTCCAGGCGCGGCCGGTCCCGGTCGTGAACGAGTTGCCCGGCCGCATCGCGGCGACCCGCACCGCAGAGGTCCGCGCCCGTGTCTCGGGCATCCTCCAGGAGCGCGTGTTCCAGCAGGGCAGCCGGGTCAAGCAGGGTGACGTGCTCTTCCGCATCGAGCCCCGTCTGTTCCGCGTCCGCATCGACAGCGCCGAGGCATCGCTGCAAAAGGCCAAGGCAATTCAGGCCAATGCCCGCCAGCAGCTCGAGCGCCAGAAGACCCTGCGGGAACGAGCTGTCACCAGCGGCGTGGCCTACGACGAGGCCGTCGCCAACCTGGCCCAGGCCGACGCTGACGTCGGTCTGGCCGAGGCCGCCCTCGCGGAGGCCAGGATCAATCTCGACTACACCGAGGTCCGGGCCCCGATCACCGGGATCATCGGCGGCGCCCTCGTCACGGAAGGCGCGCTTGTCACCGCCGAGGGCGCCTCCGCGCTTGCGCTCATCCAGCAGGTCGATCCGGTCTATGCCGACTTCACCCAGTCGGCCCAGGAGTTGCTGGCGCTCAAGAGAGCCGTGGAGCAGAAGACGCTCGCCAGCCCTGCCCCGGGCGAGGCGCGCGTCGAGCTCGTCATGGACGACGGCACCGTCTACGGGCAGCCGGGCCGCCTCCTGTTCGCCAGCGCCAGCGTGGCGCCCACCACCGGACAGGTGACGTTGCGGGCCGAGTTCCCGAACCCGAAGGGAGACCTCCTGCCCGGCATGTATGTGCGCGTGCGTCTCGAACAGGGGGTGCGGCAGGCCGGCGTGACCGTTCCCCAGCGCGCCGTCGTGCGGACCGCAACGGGCCAACCGCAGGTCTATGTCCTCGGGGACGACAACACCGCGCAGGCGCGCACCCTCACGCTCGGCCGCTCCCTCGGTCAGGACTGGGTGGTCGAGGCAGGCCTCGACGGCTCCGAGCGCATCGTCGTCGACGGCGTGCAGAAGGTGCAGGCCGGCGGCAAGGTCGCGCCCGAACCCTGGAAGTCCGCATCAGCCGAACCCACCACCACATCCACGACCAGCAAGGCGGTCGAGTAACCGATCATGGCACAGCTCTTCATCCGGCGCCCGATCCTGGCCTGGGTCTTCGCGCTCTTCATCTCCATCGCGGGCGTGCTCGCGATCCCGTTCCTGCCCATCGCGCAGTACCCGAAGGTGGCCCCGCCGCAGCTCACCATCACGACCACCTACCCGGGCGCATCGCCCCAGGAGATCTACCAGGGCGTCACCCGCCAGATCGAGGAGGAGCTGAACGGGGTCGAGGGCCTGTTGTACTTCGAATCCACCTCCGACAGCTCGGGCTGGGTCAGCATCAACGCGACCTTTGCGGCCGGCACGAACATCGACCAGGCCTCCGTCGACGTGCAGAACGCCATCCGGCGCGTTGAGGCCCGCCTTCCCGCGACCGTGCGCTCCCAGGGCATCAACGTCGAAGAGGCAGGCTCCGGCTTCCTGATGATGGTCTCGCTGACCTCCACCGACGGTACCCGCGACCCGGTGGCGCTGGGCGACTACATCAACCGCAACATCATCGGCGAGCTCCGCCGCATTGACGGTGTCGGTCGGGCCCAGCTCTATGCCGCCCAGCGGGCGCTGCGGGTCTGGATCGACCCCGACAAGATGGTCGGCCTCAACCTGACGCCCGTGGACGTCAATGCGGCCATCGCGGCCCAGAACGCCCAGGTCGCCGCGGGCCAGATCGGCGCCGCCCCGAACCCGGTCAGCCAGGACATCACCGCCACCGTCATTGTCCAGGGGCAGCTCACCAACGTGCAGCAGTTCGGCGACATCATCCTGCGGGCCACCCCCGACGGCTCCACGGTCCGGCTCAAGGACATCGCCCGGATCGAGGAAGGGGCCGAGACCTACAACTTCTCAAGCCGCCTCAACGGCCAGCCGAGCGCTGCTATCGCCATCCAGCTCTCGTCCACGGGCAACGCGGTCGCGGTCTCGAAAGCCATCCAGGCCAGGATGGCCCAACTGGAGAAGTTCTTCCCCTCCGGCATCGCGTACTCCATCCCCTACGACACCAGCCCCTTCGTCTCGGCCTCGATCGAGAAGGTGGTGCACACGCTGCTCGAGGCGATGGTCCTCGTGTTCGTGGTGATGTTCGTCTTCCTCCAGAACATCCGCTACACCGTCATCCCGACGCTGGTGGTGCCTGTGGCGCTGCTTGGAACCTGCGCCGTCATGTACGCGACGGGGTTCTCGATCAACGTGCTCACCATGTTTGCGATGGTGCTGGCCATCGGCATCCTCGTTGATGACGCCATCGTGGTCGTCGAGAACGTCGAGCGCATCATGGCTGAGGAAGGTCTCTCGCCCAAGGCCGCGACCCAAAAGGCCATGGGCCAGATCACGGGCGCGATCCTCGGCATCACGCTGGTGCTGTCCTGCGTGTTCATCCCGATGGCGTTCTTCCCGGGCTCGACCGGCGTCATCTACCGCCAGTTCAGCCTGACCATGGTGGTGTCGATCCTGTTCTCCGCCTTCCTGGCGCTCTCGCTGACCCCTGCCCTGTGCGCGACCTTCCTCAAGCCGATCAAGCACGGGCACCACGAAAAGCGCGGTCTTGGCGGCTGGTTCAACCGCAAGTTCGACAGGCTGACTGCCGGGTACTCCACCGTCGTGACAGGGATGGCGCGTCGTGCCGGACGGATGATGGTGGTCTACCTCGCCCTCGTCGTGGGCTTGGGCTATCTCTTCATCAGCCTGCCCACGGCCTTCGTGCCCAACGAGGACCAGGGCTTCCTGATCGTTGACATCCAGGCCCCGCCGGAGGCCAGCGCCAACCGCACCCGCGCGTCCGTCGAGCGGATCGAGGCAATCTTCAGGGACGAGCCGGCAGTCGAGAACGTCGTGGCCATCCAGGGCTTCAGCTTCTCGGGCATGGGCGCGAACGCCGCCATCGCCTTCGTGACGCTGAAGGACTGGGCGGAGCGCGGCGACGGCAACTCCGTCCAGGAGATCGCCAACCGGGCGAACATGAAGCTCTTCGGGCTCAAAGACGCCACGGCCTTCGCGCTGTCACCGCCGCCGATCGAGGGCTTCGGCACGACGAACGGCTTCTCGTTCCGGCTCCAGGACCGGAGCGGGTTGGGTCAGGAAGCGCTCAAGAAGGCCAATGCCGAGCTCATGGCGAAGGCCGGCAGCGGCCCCATCGTCACGGGCCTCCGGGTGGAAGGCATGCCGGATGCCGCCCAGGTGATGCTGGTCATCGACCGCGAGAAGGCCAACACCTTCGGCGTATCGTTCTCCGACATCAACAACGCGATCACCGCCAACCTCGGCTCGTCCTACATCAACGACTATCCGAATGCGGGACGAATGCAGCGCGTCATCGTCCAGGCGCAGGACCGCAGCCGCCTCCAGATCGAGGACGTGCTCAGGATCAACGTGCGTAACGCCAACGGCGGCATGGTGCCCCTGTCCTCCCTGGCGATTGCCGAATGGCGCAAGGGCTCGCCGCAGATCGTGGGCTACAACGGCTATCCGGCGGTCAGGCTGTCGGGCCAGCCGGCTCCCGGATACTCCTCGGGCGCGGCCATCGCCGAGATGGAGCGGCTCGCGTCCGAGCTGCCCGAGGGCTTCGGCTTCGAGTGGACGGGCCAGTCGCTGGAGGAGATCACCTCCGGCTCGCAGGCGCCGCTCCTGTTCGGGTTGAGCATCCTGTTCGTCTTCCTGCTGCTGGCGGGACTCTACGAGAGCTGGTCGATCCCGCTGTCGGTGATGCTGGTGGTGCCGCTTGGCATCATCGGATCGGTGCTGGCCGTGATGCTGCGGGATATGCCCAACGACATCTACTTCAAGGTCGGCCTGATCGCGATCATCGGCCTGTCGGCCAAGAACGCCATCCTGATCGTGGAGTTCGCCAAGGACTACTATGCCGAAGGCAGGTCGCTTTTGGACTCGGCGGTGGAGGCGGCGCGCCTGCGCTTCCGGCCGATCGTCATGACGTCGCTGGCCTTTGCCCTTGGCGTCGTGCCGCTCGCGATCGCCACGGGACCGAGCGCGGCAAGCCAGAACGCCATCGGCACGGGTGTGTTGGGGGGCATGATCTCGGCCACTGTGCTGGCGATCTTCTTCGTTCCCGCCTTCTTCGTCTTCGTCCTGAAGACCTTGCGAACGAGGCGGCCGTCGGAAGAGGTCGCCGGGAAGGATGCGCCCGAAGGGGACGCAGTCCAGGCTCCGGAGGCACTCCCCGGGACCGCCGCGGCGGCCCATCCATGACGGGGGTGTTGGACGTGACAGCCCAGCGTTGCGACACGACGGACCTGGTCCACGACCGCATCCTCGATGCCGCGGAGGAGCTGGTCTGCTCCCGCGGCATCGCCGGCTTCACCCTTGACGGGGTGGCGCAGGCCGCTGGGGTCAGCAAGGGCGGCCTGCTGTATCACTTCCGCTCGAAGGACAGCCTGATCTCCGGCATGCAGCGACGCATGGCCTCCCGCATGGCGGACACGCTGCGGGAGGCCAAGGCGGGTTCGGTGCCAGTCCTCCAGGCGTTCGTGCGGCACCTGCGCCGGGACTATGAACGCGGTGGACGGTCCTTTGCACCGCTGCTGCTGGCCCGTGAGCGGGAGGAACCCTGTGAGGAACTGCGATCCCTCATGGCTTGCATCGCACGGGAAAGCGGAGGCGAGGATGGGAAGCGATCCTCCTTGCTCCTGCTCGCAGCCGTTGGCTTGATGCTCTCGAGCCTCGCCCGGCTGCCCTGTCCCCTGCCGGAGCATGCATCCGACCTCCTGGATGAGCTGGAGGCCGCAGCCGGCCGGATCGGCTGAAGGCTGACGCACGGTTCATCGAAAGAATTGCCTCGCATCCAACGGCGTGAGGTTCGGGCGGAGAAATCCAGGCTCTGTCCTGCGCCCCAACCCTAGAAACCGGAGTTTCCTCATGACGAAAACAAGTACCCCATCCGTTTGCATCGTTGGCGCCGGCTCGATGGGCGTCAGCACGGGCTATCACCTGAGCCTGGCGGGAGCTGCCGTCACCTTCCTGGTGCGACCGCATCGTCAGGAGCAGTTGTCGAGGCCGCAGGTCCTCTACTCCTACGACGACCACAGCCTGAAGACGTTCTCCGGCTACGGGCTGCTCACCGACCCGGCCGAGCTGGCCGGAACCTCGTTCGACTTCCTGGTCATCACGCTCGATGGAGCGGCGCTTCGCGCGGAGGCCGGCCAGAGGCTGGTGGACGAGATCGGGCGTGCCTTCCGGGGCACCGAGACGGAGGTGATCATCGGCAGCGTGGGCATCGATCTTCGGTCCTGGTTCCTGGAGCGGTCCGGGCTTGCGGAGACGCAGGTCACCAGCGGCGGTCTTGCAAACCTCGTCTACGAGGTGGGACCGGCTGCGATCCCGCTGCACCCCGGCGTGAATGCGGACCTGCTGGCGAGGGCCGACTACGCATATCGCCACTTCTCCGCATCCGGCTTCTATGTGGCTCTCAACGCGCCGCAGGTGGCGCATGGGTTTGCGGCACTCTATGACCGCTGCGGCGTTTCGAAATGCGATGTCTTCCTGGCGGAAGAGGTCAGGCTGTGGGTCGCGCATTTTGCGCCCTTGGCAGCCTGGGAACTGCTG
This sequence comes from Microvirga sp. jy35, assembly GCF_056148915.1. Classification (NCBI taxonomy): domain Bacteria; kingdom Pseudomonadati; phylum Pseudomonadota; class Alphaproteobacteria; order Hyphomicrobiales; family Methylobacteriaceae; genus Microvirga; species Microvirga sp. jy35. The sequence continues at coordinate 31,363 of NZ_JBWBEW010000039.1, forward strand.
GGTTGGCCTGTAACCGCGGACATCGACCCGGCGGACGAGACATGGCAACTCGGCAGCGAGGCCATGCGGGAGTTTCAACGCTTGCCGATGTACGGGCAGACGGGTCTGGCCGCCAGCGAAAGCACCGATGCGAAAACGATCCTGGAGTTCCATCGCCGGATGGAGACGGACGCCATGCCGCTCGATCTGGCCGCCTTCTACCGCTACCATCACGGCGGCAAGGTGAACGGTCAGGATCATCAGCTTCTCCGTGAGGCACTGGCCCTCGGGGAAGCGCAGGGTGCCGATATGCCCGCACTGCGCGCGTTGGTCGCGCGACTGCCCAACTAGGAAGCGACGGGTTGGAGTTCGGCTGCCTGCGACCTCAGGCGGCCGACACCCGCTCACGGGATTGGGTAACGGCCTTGCACATCCCTGATTTGTCGATGTCCAGCGGGAACGTGCTGCACCAATTTGGATTTCGGTCTTGCCGGCCCACGCCCGGAGCCGGGCAGTGATCCCATCAATCCGATCAGCAGGCTCTCGGGCAGTCATACCCGGGCTGCCCCAACGAGGATCAGAAGAATGAAGGCTGTCAGATGGACTTCCGGCGACAAGCCGGGCCTGGAACTGCACGACGAGCCTGTGCCGACGCCGGGCCGCCATGAGGTGATGATCCGGGTTCACGCCGCTTCCCTGAACTACCGGGACCAGGCCATCCTGGATGGCCAATACAGTGGGCCAACCAAGGAGAACGGAGTACCGTTGTCGGATGGTGCCGGCGAGGTCGTGGCGGTCGGAGACGGCGTGACGCGGGCGAAAGTCGGCGACCGTGTCACGGCCGGTTGCCACCCCCACTGGATCGGCGGCCCGCCGCGTCCGGAATATCAGTTGGACAGCCTCGGCATGACCACGGATGGGTGGCTGGCAGACCACATCCTGTTGCACGAAAACGCAATCGTTCATTTGCCTGCCTACATGTCCTACGTCGAGGCCGCATCGCTGCCTTGCGCGGCCGTGACGGCCTGGACGGCCCTCAATCTGGTGTCGCCCCTTCAGCCGGGCCAGACGGTGCTGGTCCAGGGCACGGGTGGCGTGGCGTTGTTCGCACTCCAGGTGGCGCGCATGTTCGGTGCTCGCGTTCTGGCGATCACGTCGACGGATGAAAAGGCCGAGAAGCTCAAGGAACTGGGCGCTGAGTCGGTCGTGAACTACCGCACGTTCCCCGACTGGGATCGCGAGATTCTTGCTCTCACCGACGGCAGGGGCGTCGACAAGGTCGTCGACATTGCCGGGGACAAGACGATCGTCAAATCCGCCGCGTCGACGCGCAAAGGCGGTGACATCACAATCGTAGGTTTCGTCAGCGGCTTTGGCGGCGGGCTGCCCCCGATCAACATCCTCTCGCGATCCCTCACCATCGCCGGCACGGCCATCGGCCCCAGGGAGAATTTCGAGGCCTTGCTCGCCGCCATGGCAATGCACGAAGTCAGGCCGGTCATCGATCAGGTGTTTCCCTTTGCGGAGTACCGCGAGGCGTACCGGCGAATCGGGAGCGGGAACCATGTCGGTAAGGTTGTGATAGACGTGGCACGTTGAGCCGTCGTTCGTAAGCGAGACATAGGCGGGCGGGATAATTGCGCACACACGCAATCCCGCCCACGAAGACCGATCCGGGGTGGTCGGTAGCAAAGACCGGTGGGTAGCAGGTAAGTGCGTGGACGGCTCCCTCTAGGCGCCGACGGCTGCGATGCCTAGCTACCACCCCGGACCATGGAGGCTGCAATGGCCAAGACAGCACTGGTAGTAGGCGTGAGCGGGATCGTGGGGAGCGCGACGGCGGCGCACCTCGCGGCTGAAGGCTGGGATGTACTCGGTCTCGCCAGAAGACCGACCCCGCAGACGGGAGTGAGGCCGATTGCCGCCGACCTCCAGGACGAGGCCTCGCTCTCCACGGATCTTGCCGAGGTCAAGCCGGAGGCCGTGTTCATCACGACCTGGTCGCGCCAGGCGACCGAAGCGGAGAACATCCGCGTTAACGCCGCCATGGTGCGCAACCTCCTGGATGGGCTTCGTCCCGCGGGCACCGTTCGGCATGTCGCGCTGGTCACAGGCCTCAAGCACTATCTCGGGCCCTTCGAGGCTTACGGCAAGGGCACGCTCCCGCAGACGCCGTTCCGGGAGGAGCAGGGGCGGCTCGACGTCGAAAATTTCTACTATGCCCAAGAGGACGAGGTGTTCGCCGCCGCCGAGCGCGACGGATTTACCTGGAGCATCCATCGCCCGCACACCGTCATCGGCAAGGCGGTGGGCAATGCCATGAACATGGGAACGACGCTGGCGGTCTATGCCACGCTCTGCCGTGAGACCGGGCGTCCGTTCCGCTTTCCCGGCTCGGCGGCCCAATGGAACGGCCTGACCGACATGACCGATGCCCGGCAGCTCGCCAAGCATCTTCTATGGGCTGCGACAACCCCGGCTGCCTTCAATCAAGCATTCAACGTGGTGAACGGCGATGTATTCCGGTGGAGCTGGATGTGGGGCCGCCTTGCCGAGTGGTTCGATCTTGAGCCTGTCCCCTTCGACGGCTCCGTCCTGCCGCTGGAAGCGCAGATGAAGGAGGATGCTCCCACCTGGCGTCACATTGCCGAGCGAGAAGGTCTGGCCGAGCCGGACCTTGGCCGTCTCGCATCCCCCTGGCACACGGATGCCGATCTCGGACGGCCGATCGAGGTGGTGACCGACATGTCGAAGAGCCGACGTTTCGGCTTTACCGCCTACCAGCCCACCGACGATGCCTTCTTCGACCTGTTTGCGGAACTCCGAGCCGACCGACTGATACCCTGATCATTCAGGGCGCTCTTGTGACATTTGTTACCGAATGCTGGGCGGACGAATGACACCTAAGGTCCGCACTGGGTCAAAGTGTAACGAACAGCAGATGGAATGAAGGTCTGCTCGCCGCCTCATGAGCAGACCGAAGCGTTTCTTCCGCCTCGTGCCAAATCTTGCCCTCAGGACCACCCAACCTAATTGAAGAACCTATTTCGACAAAGGAATTGCTCATGCAGAGCGTTGTATTCGAAAGGTTCGGCGATCCGGCCGAGGTGTTGACCCTTGCCAAGCGTGAGCGGCCAGCGCCCGGTCCGGGGCAGGCGCTGCTCCGGATGATCCTGTCCCCCATCCACAATCATGACCTGATGACCGTGGCTGGCACCTATGGCATCAAGCCCCCGCTGCCGGCGATCGGCGGTACGGAGGCGCTCGGCGTGGTGGAGGAACTCGGCGCCGGGGTCGAAAACCTCCAAGTCGGGCAGCGCGTGATCGGCGGCGCCCAACAGACCTGGGCCGACTATTACTTGGTCGATGCAAGGTACGCACGCCCCGTGCCCGATGGCATTGATGATGAGACAGCTTGTCAGCTCATCGCCATGCCACTCAGCGCCAAGATGGTGCTGGCCGACCTTGGCCTTCAGCGCGGCGACTGGCTCGTGCAGAACAGTGCCAATGGCGCGGTCGGGCGTCTTGTGTCGCGCTTCGGCGCGGAAAAGGGCGTCAATGTACTCAGCCTTGTCCGGCGTGACGCGGCGGTCGCCGAACTTGCAGCCGCCGGCATCACCAACGTCGTGTCGACCGAGCAGCCCGGCTGGGAAGCGCGCGCCCGCGATCTTGTCGGCGGTGGATTGATCCGCGCCGGGCTCGACTCCGTGGGCGGGGATGGCCCGGCGCAACTTGCGCGCCTAGTGGCTGACGGCGGCGAGATCGTCATCTTCGGCGCCCTGAGCGGCCAGCCAATCCGCATTGAGCCGTCTGTCGCTATCTTCCAACAGATCACCATTCGGGGTTTCTGGGGTGCCAAGCCGCGCCTCGCACCCGACGTAATCGGCCGTCTGCTCGAGGAAGTCGTCGCCGAGGCTGCCAGTGGCAAGCTTACGCTCCCGGTCGACGCCGCCTTCCCGCTTAATCGGATCGCCGACGCCGTGCGCGCCAGCACTGAACCCGGTCGCAAGGGCAAGGTTGTCCTACGCGGGCGGTGATCAGGCTTGCAGAAGCATCCAGGAGACGAGCCTGCGTGCCGATGGACAGCCCCTCACCACTTTCTTCGCCACCAAATGCCGCCGCCCCGGGCATCGCGCTCAAGGGCCAGATCGTTGTCATCGGTGCCGGTCAGGCTGGGCTCTCGGCGGCCTACCATCTCAAGAGGCTGGGATTGGCGCCGCACAAGGGTTTCGTGGTGCTCGACCAGTCTCCAGGACCGGGGGGCGCCTGGCAGGACCGCTGGCCCTCGCTGACCCTGAGCACGGTCAACCGCATCCACGACCTGCCGGGGATGCCCTTTTCCGAGGTGATCGGCACAGGCAGCCCTGAGGTGCGGGCGAGCATCGCCGTCCCGGAGTACTTCGCGGCCTACGAGAAGCGGTTCGAACTGCCGGTTTATCGCCCGGTGACGGTGAGGGTCGTCTGCGACAGGCACGATCACTTCGGGGTCGAGACAGACCGGATCCAGGTGTCCGCACGTGGGCTCATCAACGCCACGGGAACCTGGGAGAGCCCCTACGTTCCCGACGTGCCCGGAGCCGGGCGGTTCAAGGGCAGGCAACTGCACACGAAGGATTACCGCACCGCCCAGGAATTCTCGGGCCGGCATGTCATTGTCGTGGGGGCTGGCATCTCGGCGATCCAGTTGCTCGATGAGGTGTCTCGCGTCACCGCGACCACCTGGGTGACCCGGAGGGAGCCCGAATTCCGGGATGGTCCGTTCGACGAGAAGGTCGGGCGCGCCGCCGTGGCGATGGTGGAGGACCGGGTGCGCCGCGGCCTGCCGCCTGCGTCCGTTGTCTCGGTCACTGGGATCCCCGTCACTCCTGCCGTCGCAGCGATGCGGGCACGCGGGGTGCTGACCCGGCGCCCCATGTTCAGCGAGATCACGGAGGAAGGGGTTCGCTGGTCAGATGGGACTGCGCTCCGCGCCGACGTGATCCTCTGGTGCACCGGCTTTCGCAGTTCCCTCGATCACTTGGCGCCGCTCATGCTGCGCCAGCCTGGAGGTGGCATCGTCATGACCGGACGGCTGGCGACGCAGGTCGCGAAGGACCCAAGGGTGCATCTGGTCGGCTACGGCCCCTCCGCTTCGACCATCGGGGCCAACCGGGCCGGCCGGGCCGCTGCGGAGGAACTCATGGCGTTCCTTGAACTCGGGTGAGGGTAGACCACCAGGAATCCGCCCGCCCCGCGAGGCCGTCAGCCATTTCGCGCACGCGGGAAGGTCTGAATTGGGTCAGACTTTCACCTTCCGGCCGATCAACGAACGTCGGCTCTTGAGTCCTCAAGCGGACCAAACATTTATGTCTCAGGAGTGCCAATCTCGGCCGTTAAGCGTGGGCGTGACATGATCTGCTCACTCCCGCATTCTCGAAGCTCGGCTTGGACTTTGGACACTGAGATGCCTTCCATCTCCTTGCAGACCTTGCAGCGTACCCCTACAAGGGTAAGAACTTTTCTTATCGGGCCGTCCTGCCATGCCTTCAAAGTCGATCATTACCGCCTCATTGACCCCGGAACTCACAGCCATGATTGCTGCGAAGGTGGCGGCTGGACGCTATCGGAGCGCCAGTGAAGTGGTGCGGGCCGCGCTGCGGCTCCTGGACGATCACGAGCGTCGGAACGAGAGCAGGAGCAGAACACCTGCCGTAAGGTCGCGCGATGCCGTGTGAACCCTCGACGAAGCAAGGACGGACCAAAAGCAACCGCGTCGGGGCGTCACGCGAGCAGAGCTTCGACATCTTGGAAAGTGTTGCCGACGCCTTCTTTGCCGTCGATCACCACTGGCGCTTTACCTACGTCAACCGCGCCGCAGCAGAACGATGGAACCGCAGTCGCGAGGACCTGATCGGCAAGGACTTTCTGGAGCAGTTTCCACAAGCAGCCGCCTCTGAACCTTGGAAGGCGTTTCTGAAGGCCATGCAGGAGCGTCAGCCCACACGCCTGGAGGTGGTGTCTCCGGTTGTGCATCAGTGGGTGGACTTGAGCATCTCCCCAACCCGCGATGGCGGGCTGTCCGTTTACTTCCGCGACATCAGTGCACGCAAGCGTGTTGAAGAGGTCGAGGGATGGCTCGCTGCGATCATCGAGTCGTCGGATGACGCCATCGTCAGCAAGAACCTTGAGAGCATCGTCACAAGCTGGAACACGGGGGCGGAACGGCTCTTCGGCTACAGGGCCGAGGAGATCATTGGCAGGCCCATTACGATCCTGTTCCCTGAGGACCGGCAGGATGAGGAGGAGAGGATCCTCGCCCGCATCCGCCGGGGTGAGCGCGTCGAGCATTTCGAGAGCACCCGCCAGCGCAAGGACGGCAGTCTGGTCGAGGTTTCCCTGACGATCTCCCCGATCAAGGATGCCCAAGGCAGGATCGTGGGTGCATCGAAGATTGCCCGCGACATCACCAGGCACAAGGAGGCCGAGCGCCTGCAACGTCTTCTGGTGCATGAGCTGAACCACCGCGTGAAGAACATTCTTGCAACGGTGCAGGCTGTTGCGAGGCAAACATTCAACTCCCGACAATCAGGCGACACAGTGCGTCAGACCTTCGAGGCTCGCCTTCTCGCTCTGTCCAAGGCCCACGACCTGCTCACACGGGAGAACTGGGATAGAGCCAGCCTGTCGCAAGTTGTTGCTGAGGTCCTCTCACCGTACCACCGTGACCGTTTCGAAACCGGCGGGCCGGATGTGCGCTTGACCCCGAAGATGGCCCTGGCCCTGACCTTGGCGCTGCACGAGTTGGCGACCAATGCGGCGAAGTATGGCGCGCTCTCGGCTCCGTCAGGCCGGATCGCAATCACCTGGCGGGTTCAGGCCGACGATCCGCCGCATCTGATCCTTCGCTGGCAAGAGCGTGGCGGCCCGCCGGTTTCACCACCCGAGCAGAAGGGTTTCGGTTCACGCCTGATCGAGCGCAGCCTGGCGCTGGAACTCGGAGGTGACGTCAAGATCACCTATGACCTCGCCGGGGTGGTCTGTGAGGTGAAGGCGCCCTTGGTGGACGAGCGGGACGAACATGTGGGCAAGGCTGCGTAACCCGGCGCAGGACTGCCATTGGCAGCGGGTTCCACGGCATTGATCGAGTGCAATTCTGGTGGTGCAAGACTATCGCTGCTATAGGCTTGTCCTTGCGATCCTGCGCTCCGCCTCTGGTGGGGCTCCTTCCTTTGGACAGCATCTTCGAGGAGCTGAAGCTGTGCCCCATGAGCTGCCCCGCGTCGAGACGGGTGTCGAAGGACTTGATGCGGTGTTGCGCGGCGGCCTGGTCGCCGGCACGTCCTACATCATCCAGGGTCACCCCGGCGCCGGCAAGACGATCCTGTCCAACCAGATCGCCTTCCATCACGCCGCCTCCGGTCAGCGTGTCCTTTACGTGACCCTCCTCGCCGAGTCCCACGAGCGCCTGTTCGAGAACCTCTCGACCCTGACGTTCTTCGATCCCTCCAAGCTCGGCAATGGCATCAACTATGTGAGCGCCTTCACGACCCTCCGCGATGAAGGGCTCACTGCTGTCGTCAAGCTGCTGCGTCAGGAGATCGGGCGCACGAAGTCGACCCTGCTCATCCTCGACGGCCTGCTCAACGCCCGGGAGAAGGCCGAGAGCAACCTGGACGTGAAAACCTTCATCGCCGAGTTGCAGGGTCATGCGGCCTTTGCCGGCTGCACCGTTCTCTTTCTCACCAGCTCCCGAGTAGATGAGTCCAGCCCCGAGCACACGATGGTCGATGGCGTGATCCAGCTCAAGGACGAGATCTTCGGTGTGCGCTCGGCACGGCGCCTCCAGGTACGCAAGTCCCGTGGGGTGAAGGCCATGCATGGGTACCATCAGTTCGAGATCCTAGACCGGGGTGTGGTGGTCTACCCGCGGCTCGAAGCCGTTCTCGGACAGCCCTCGATGTCGGACAGCCCCACCACGGCTCGGACCACGTCAGGCGTGGCAGAACTTGATGAGATGACGGGTGGCGGCCTGCAACAGGGCTCCAGCACGCTGGTGATTGGCGCCTCCGGCACAGGAAAGACCACCCTGGGGCTGCACTTCTTGGCTCAGGCCTCGCCAGAGGAGCCGACGCTTCACTTCGGCTTCTATGAGACGCCGGAGCGCCTGAAGCTCAAGGCGCGCTCTCTCGGACTTGATCTTGACCCGCTGCTCGCCTCGGGAGCCCTGGAGATCTTGTGGCAGCCCTCGACGGAAAACCTGCTAGATGGACTTGCGCACAAGCTTCTGGAAGCAGTACGCCGCCGTGGGGTGAAGCGGTTATTCATCGACGGGTTTGGCGGGTTTGAGCGAGCTGCACTTCATCCCCCACGGCTGGTGGAGTTCTTCACTGCGCTCACCAACGAGTTGCGGGCTCTGAACGTCACGGCCGTTGGCACCCGGGAGCTGACCGACCTGTTCAGCCGCCAGATCCTGGCTCCGATGCCTGAGATCTCCAGCGTGACCGACAACCTGATCACTTTGCGCTTTGTCGACCAGCATTCGCGGCTGCGCCGTCTGCTGTCGATCCTGAAGGTACGGGACAGTGCCTTCGACCCTTCCTTTCGGGAACTGGCCATCAGCAGCCAGGGCATCAGCCTTCCGGAGACGTTCGAGGGCGCGGAGCATGCGCTGGAAGGCACGCCCCGGCTGGACGGCCGGACCCGTTCTTGAGACGGCACGTTGTCTGAGCGGGAGCAGGACCGGGGAATGACGACGATCCTAGTTGTTGATGACGAGTTTCTGATCACGGACATACTCGTTGATGCTCTGGAGGAGGAAGGATTCCGGGTGCTGACCGCCTCGAACGGCCGCAAGGCCCTGGAGCTGCTGGACAAGGAGGTGCCGGCGCTGGTGGTCACCGACTTCATGATGCCGCTGATGAACGGGCTGGAGCTGGCGCAGGTGATCAAGTCCAATCCGGATTGGGCCCGGATCCCAATCATCCTGCTGAGCGGGGCCCAAGGAGCGATTGCCCGTAGCCATCCGGAGCTGTTCGCGGCTGTCTACGACAAGCCGTTCAGGATCGAGAACGTCCTTACGGCGGTGGTAGAGGCAGTTAGTGCGCAGAGACGGTCATAGAATCTCCTGTTCAGCACGTGCCGCGCCTAACCGAACACCGAGCTGAAGGCTTGCCACTGAAGCAAATGTCTGCTCCGGGTCAGGCAGTGAAATTCGCGGACCTTGAGGAACGTCCGATGTTCCTGTCCAAAGCGGAAGTTCGGTCCACGTCCGGGACGTGCCATCAATGGACCTTCGCGAGATGAGCGGTCCTGTTTTCTTAGTGCCGCGGTCGACCTGAGCTAGAGTTATTGCCTCACACTGCTAACCATTTGCGGGATGACAGTATTCTGGGCTGCAACCCAAACCGGACACTAGGGTTGCCTCTCTGGACGACGTCTCTCGGCAGGAGCTCTCATGAGCATCATGTGGACCGTGGCGCTAGGCTTGACCGCTGGCGTCGTCGCCAGACTGGTTACACCCGGCAGAAAGGGACCGTTCGGGTTCATGCTGACCGGCCTCCTTGGCATCATTGGCGCCATAGCGGCCTCATATCTGGGGCAAGAGGCAGGCTGGTATCAGGCGGAGGACAGCACCGGGTTGATAGTAGCTGTCCTTGGAGCGATCGTCCTACTTATGATCTGGGGTCTCCTGTTCAGGAGCCGACGCCCAACCTCCTCTATCTGACACTCACCAATTCAACGGCTTCATCCTTGGTCGACGTCGAGGAGCGCTCACTAGCGGTTCATAGGTCCTGTACTCGTCTTTCCTGACAGCCGCTCAGGCAGATGGCACCTTTCCCGCCTGATCAGAAGGTCGGTTCTCTAGGGCGGGTGGGCTGCGCCATCAGCCATTATCCCGTAACGAAACGAGGCTGATAGGCTGATGAGAAACCGCGAGGACCGTTATTTTGCCTCAGAAACAATCCCTGCGTTTTCGGAAACCATGATGTAGAAATCGCATTGGATAAGGCGATCCCTAGCAAGGCGTCACGTGATGTCCGTCTTCTCGCTCGTCAATCCTGATCTCATCCTCAAGGCTCTGAACCTCGTAGGCGAGGAGCTCCGCGACCGGAGAATGCTTGGCGAGATCATGGTCTGCTCCGGCCACGTCTTCCTCCTGCGCTATGGCTGGAACGATGACGGCAACCCCATCGAACAGGTCGACATCTCCTTCGATGGCAAGAACGGCCCTATCCGACAGGCCTGTGAACGGGTAGGACAGTTCGTATGGCTTCCGGATGGCTGGGTCGATCGGCTCCTGCCCAGACTGTGCCGGGATGGCACCCCGCAGTCTGGGGACTTCCCGACCGGGATGTATCCCTCATGGGAGAGGCCCGGGCTCCGGGTGCTGGCGGCTCCGCCCCGCCTCCTGCTTGCGATGGTGTTCCTGGCCACCATGCGTCCAATGCCCGACACCACTGTCGAGGACCTGGAGGGAGCCTTCCGGATCGCAGCCGATGCTGGCATCAGGACGGGTAAGGGCCTCAGAAAGCTTGTCATGCCGTACATCCAGAGGAGGACGGATGAGGACAGTGACTTGCGGAAGGTTGTTGAACACAAGCTGTCAGCTTTCGAGATAGGCCTTGATCGGTTCGGTCTGGGACCGCCATTGAAGTTCAGGCCGAAGTGCTTGGCCAATGTAGCTGAACTCATTCGCGGAAACCCAGACTGGTTTCATTACGCGATGTGCCAGTTCCAGGAGGCGTTTTACCTGGAGCGCAGCAGGGATACTCAGCAGGCGATGCTCGACCCGGCGCCCGCGCCGCTGGAACTCGGCTGGAACGACGCGTGGATCGGTGCCGTCGGGGAGCATATGGCCCGGCGCTGGGATCTCAGGGTGCCACCCTGGACACAGGAAGCGCCGTTCATGGGTAATGGCATTCCGGACTTCTTTTCCTTGGAGTCGCCGGCACGCGACATTGAGATCGTGGAGACGCCCCCGGCCTTCCGTCGAAGGCTGCTTTTCACGTCCGCAGAGCCGCTCATGAACGCGAAGTTCCCGAGCCACATGAAGCCGCGGATGCCGTATTGGATTTAAGGGAGGTCTTTCGTCTCCCAGTTTGTAGCTTCGCAAGGCTCAATCTGCGCCACTGCTCGCCCAGATTAGCCTGTCGAGCCGTTTTCCTGCTCATTGAGTGCCATGTAGGAAGCACGGGATAAGAAAACCTGTGCCGGAGATTTTCTGCTGTGAACGGACGATCCCTGACGGACTGGGAGTTTGCCCCCGCTGTGCCCGCCCTCAGGCTCCGTTCGGCCAGAACCGCCGCATTTTGATGGCGTTCGGGTTGCTGGTCATGCTGATGATCGTGGTCATCGGCCTACAGGATAAAGTGTCCATCCACTGACCGCCTCATCCAGCAAGTTCTACATCCTGGGAATTCACTTTGAGGCCGAAGAACTGAGACGCCCACATGGCAGCCTGGGTGCGGTTGGCAGCTTGTGCTTTGCGCAGGATCGCCTTGAGATGCACCTTGATCGTTGCTTCCGCTAGGCCAAGCTCCCGGGCGATCATCTTGTTAGAGGCGCCCGTCGTGAGCAGCCGCAGGATCTGCGCCTCCCGTTCTGAGAACCTGCCAAGTGTTCCACCCTGGTCGTTGGCAGGAGACGTCATCCCGGGCCTGCGGGCAAGCGAGGGCTCGTCGAGCAGAGCAAGGCCGATTGACGCTGGCAGGAAGGTCTCACCTAGCATCACCAGTTCCAGCGTCTTAATGAGAGCGCCCTGAGAGATCGCCGTCGGGCACAGGCCATTCAGGCCGGCGTTGACCAACTGCCAGAGCGCCCGCGGCTCCAAGCCATCCGCCAGGAGCACCAGCCGCGCGCCGGGGCAGCGACCCTTCAGCTCTTCGAGGAGTTCAGCATAGCCCTCGGGCGAGAGGCTCTCGCAGATGAGGATGAGAGTGGGAGCGGTGTCGTCCGCTGCCGAAAGAGACGGCACACCTGTGGACGCGTCATTAAAGAGAGCAAACTGGGATCCGGTCAGAAGCTGGGCAATGCCCGTGCGCAGAAGGGTATTCCGGCACAGCAGGTAGGTGGTCACATGGTGGAGGGGGTTCTGAGCAAGCGGAAGAATCTGCGCCTTGTAGGCGACGTTTTGGTCCATAGGTTTTTTGCCCCTTGCGATAATTTCTGGTCCAGCGCAGACGCAAAAGTCTCCCCGTGCTCTGGTATCAGAGCTCGAACGACATGCAACTTGCTGAGAGAGCCGTCCTACGGATCAGGCTCGACTAGGCAATAACCGTCGTGGAGCGGGGCAGTTCCTAAGAAGATTGCCTCCTAACGGTTTAACCCTTTTGGATACCGTCAATGTCGGGGTGCTCACGCAAAGGCGCGGGGTGTCATGATCTGCGGCGTTGTTGTCTGCTGGATCACGAGGATCATCGCATCCGGCAGGTATGGCTTGGAGACGAACGCTACCTTCTCCGATATGTCATCAGTTCCCGGACGCTGACGACCAGACGAGATCACCACGCTGATTCCAGGCCATCGCTTTTGAATAACCTGAGTCAATTCCAGCCCATTGATCGACCCAGGCATTTTTATGTCTGTCAATACAGCTGGAATATCAAGACGCGCTTGCAGGACAGTCTGGTACCAAAACCTAATCGTTTGCCCGCTCCATGCGCGATTGCTCTTCCAAAAGTTGGTTGCGAACGCACGACGAAGCTCACTGAACAAAAAAGTCCGCCGGGTTGCGGCTCGAAAGCCGCGTTCCGCAATTCCTCACCTAACCCAAAGAAATGCGCGGTCCGGCTCCACGCTTCCAATTTTGGGCGAAGGTAATGACGCACGACAGCTCGAATTTATCCGCGGACACGCAAGACGATCCATCATGCTTTGTGTTGATCAGAGTATCAGCTGGATCCTATACCGAAGATATTCGTCCGTTGCTATGGAACTAAATTCCTTAAAGCTGAGTCTTCCTCACAGGATCCCGCCGGGGTACCTCCAAGGGAGTAGCGAGATGGTTTCACGTGCAGGTTCGAGTAGCCTTCGCCGCGGGGCTTCAGTGTTTAGCGCGGCAGTTCTCCTGACAACTTGTCTGACCTGGGATCCGGCCTTATCCCGCGACCGCGGCGAGAACGGCGTCTCGGCCGGGCTCGGCGCTAGTATTGGAGGTGACAGCGGCATCGGAGCTGGCCTGGGTGCAAGTGTCGGCGGGTCCGGCGGCGTCTCAGCTGGCGGCGGAGCTAACGTAGGTGGTTCGAGCGGCGTGGCAGCCGGAGCGGGTGCTAATGTGGGCGGATCCAGCGGCGTCAGCGCCGGTGCGGGCGCCAATGTCGGCGGCTCCTCGGGCGTAAGCGCCGGTGGCGGTGCCAGCATCGGCGGATCGAGCGGGGTCAATGCCGGGCTTGGCGCGAGTGTCGGCGGATCTGATGGCGTCACGGCTGGCGTGGGCACTAGCATCGGCGGTTCTAGTGGCGTCAGCGCTGGCGTTGGGGCCGGGATTGGCGTCTCCAACGGTGTCGACGTGGGCGTCGGGGTTGGTGTCGGCGGCGGTGGCTCCTCGGGTGGTGGCGGAATTATTGGTGGCGGGGGCACTGGTGGTATTGGCGGTGGCGTCATTGGGGGCGGCACGGCCAATCCGTCGCGTCCGGGGGTCGGGCGCAACCCGCCCGTCACCGGCGGCATCGGCACGAACCGGCCGAACAATCCCCAGCAAGCCGAGCGTCTGCGGGCTGAGATCCGCAGCATGAGCGCGGATGAGCGCCTGAGATTGCGGCGCGGCTGCGCCACGGTATCTGCTTCGCCCGAGAGCTACGACGCCGACATGCAGGCCCTGTGCCGACTGATGAGCCGCATGTCCGCACGCTGATACCGGATGGGATCAAAGTAGAAGCGCGGTACCGATGGCCCGCGCTCCTCCATGTTTGTTGGCTGTCACGTGCTCGCGTTGAGCGCGACCCCGATGATCTAGTCGGTGACGGAAGTTCAGCTCCGCGCGGTCGCAGCGCTTGTGCATGATGGCAAAGCCTTCACCTATGACAGTCTGTGGACAGGCTGGCTACGCTCGCGCGCACTGAGTCTGGTCGCTGCCTTCGACGAACAGGCCAAGCACATGCCCTGCCTCGTTCTCGATCGGCCGGTAGACAAAATCAATTAGGTGTTCCGCAAGTGGGCCACCTGCTGTTGCCTGGAGCCGCACTGGCAGCATGCGTCCCACGAATGGCTTTCTGGTTGCATAGACCTGATCAAGCAGATCGTAGTAGCCCTGTCCCTTCAACTCAGGCAAAGCGCTGCGCACTGGGGTATTAAGCAGTTCCCGGTGGCCGACAAGGTTGTAGTAGTCGGGGTTCACAGCGTCGAATGTGTGATCCGGCCCTCGAAGAACGGCTCTGAACGATGACGCGGACAGGACGCTAATTTCTTGTGCCTCCATGAGGAAGCTCCGGGCTGCCTCAAGGGGCCCATTCACAACGAGAGGGTTAATCGTGGAGGCTGGGATCGGGCGGCATTGACCATCCAGGGCTGTGATGGCCGCCCGGGCGTATATCCTTAGCTGCTCTTTCAAGCTCTCCAGCTCACGCTCCCAGCCGCGTGCCTCATCAAGTGTGTCGTAGAACGCCTGAGCTATCGCCTCGACTTCGCACGCGGTCATCGATCACCTCACGTGGCAACCATCTGACGGAGTAATCCATCCGGCTATGCTTGAGTTTCACTCAGATCGCGGGGAACCTTCACAATAGGAAGAAAGTAGAAGACCAAGGATACCCTGCCCCTGACACATGAATTTCTGGCCGAAATGCTCGGCGTCCAACGGTCACCCCTTAGTGCCATCCTGCGTCCCCTCCAGACTAATGGCCTCATCACGCAGCGCCGAGGATGCGTTGTCGTAACCGACCGCGCTGGTCTCGAACAAACAGCCTGTAAATGCTACGGCAGGATGCGCTACTTTTTCGACAAACTGCTTCCCGGCACCTATGCTCCACCTGATGACGCTAAACGACCAAACCCGCTGCATCAGTGTGAACGGCATTCTCTAGTGCTCGGCAGCGGCGCTGAGGTCGCTCCGAAACAGTTCACCCTCATGGATGCTTCCTTGGGCAAAGCTGATGCCCTGAATCGGCGATCCACGTGCTGGTCGCGCACAACTCTGCTCGTACTGCGCTAGCCCGAGACCCTGTAGCCACTGCGCGACATCCACGTCTTGTCTCCTGTCGAGAGGCCGCAGTGTGCCAAGGGGGTACACAGAGGCTGCTCATACAGCGAGCAAACTCTTCGGGGTCCATCCCTGATGAAGGGCCTGACTTCGGTTTGTGTAAGCCCACAACGGAATGTCTCCACCGGGTCAGGCAACGAAACACGTTCACTGACAGGAACGTCTGATGTTCCTGTCCAAAGCGGAAGTTCGGCCCTCGTCCGGAACGTGCCATGAACCGACATTCCGCGACCATCGAAAGAACTTCGGATAAGCCTGTGTGGCATGGGTACTGTCAGACCGTGCGGCGTGCGATCCACGCCGCCAGAACACGCAGGAGAAGAACCGCAGGGGAGCTCACAGCCGCTTCTCAAACCAGTGGTGGGCGTATGGCTCACCATTGAACGGATCTACTTCCTGGTAGCCCGCCGCTCGGTAGAGCGCCTGAGCCTCGGTCAAAGTTCGATTGGTCTCCAGGCGGAGCCGCGTCAGGCCAGCCTCATCCGCTATCATCTCCAGCCGCCGCAGCACCCGGCGTGCGATTCCGAGCTCTCTCGCGGTTGGTGCCGTCCATATCCGCTTGACCTCGCCTGTGCCCTCCATTCCGACCTTCAGCGCTCCGCACCTCACAGGAGCACCGTCAAGCCACGCGACCACGAGGAACCCTGCGGGTGGCAATCCTATTCCCAGGTAGTGCGGAACCATCCAGATCCATTGAAGGTGGAACCATCACGCCATCATTGCTTGGCCTCTCTCGCTCGCGGTACAATGGCGGGCATGTCAGCCGATTTGCGATTTGCGAAACATCGCCTGCCGTCCGGCCTCGGCCTGCACGTGGCCGCGCAGGGGCCGGAGAGCGGCCGGGCCGTGCTGATGCTGCACGGCTATTCCGATTCCTGGGTATCCTACAGCCGCATTCTCCCGCTCCTCCCGGCGGACTGGCACGTGATCGTGCCGGACCAGCGCGGACATGGAGACTCCGACCGGCCCATGAATGGCTATGCTCCCGCCGATTTGGCCGCAGACGCCATCCAACTCATGGACCTGCTTGGCATCGCAGAGGCCGCCCTGGTCGGCCACTCCATGGGCAGCTTCATCGCCCGCGCAGTTGCCGCTCAAGCTCCCCAGCGCGTTGAACGCCTGGTCATCGTCGGCTCGGCCGCGACCGCGAGCAACGCGGTCACGCAGGACCTGCTGCGGGAGGTCGAGGCGCTCGACGATCCCGTCGGCGAGGACTTCGTCCGCGCGTTCCAGGCCAGCACCATTCACCGCCCGGTGCCGGCAGCGTTCTTCGAGCGGATTGTGGCCGAGAGCCTAAAGCTCCCGGCGCACGTCTGGAAAGCCGCGCTGTCCAGCCTTCTCACGGCCGATCCCGCGCCAGATCTCGCCCGGATCCGCTGTCCAGTCCTAATCCTGGGTGGCGACCGAGACGGTGTCTTCTCGCGGACAGAGCAGGAGCACCTCGCCACGCGCATCCCTGGCGCGATGCTCAAGATCAGCCCCGAGATTGGCCATGATCCCCAGTGGGAGGCGCCGGACGATGTCGCGCTTGATCTGCTCGCGTTCCTCCGTAGCCCGAAGACTCGGTAGGTGGGCGGAAGCTTTCCGGGGTGTGCATCAGCGTTCCGGGATAGCCGCTCTTCTCCTTTCAACACGCAAGGCCTGCATGGGGTCAATCTTGGTAGGAGCACGGCTTCGCGCGAAAGTCCGCTCGTCCCAGCAGTGCGGAAGTGCGGCTAAGGCCAGCCCCGTGCCATTTCCAGACGTTCCGGGTACATGAGCGCTCAACCTCGAAGAAGGCCATTTATGGAGTTGCAAGCCGTCTCAGTGCCGTCTGGCAAGGTGCCGGACGATGGCTTCCTGGGCCGCCTCCAAATCAGGGTATGTGGGCTGACCCAGTCCTTCCAGCACACCGAACTTGGCTTCCATGTACCACTGCCCGGATAAGCCGTCATACTGGTCCGAGAGATGGGTCAGCACCGCTACCAGCCGCTGGTCCTCGTCGAGGACCAGCATGCCATCCTCGTCAAATCCCGTTGCCACGCGGATGGGCTGGAAGGTAAGGCTCATGCGGCAGCCTGCTCAGTCTCCAGATGCAGGTAGGTCGGGTCGAACTCGCCCACCTGCTTCAGCCTGTCCCAATCGGGAATGCTCAGCCGGTCGCCGCTCAGATCGATCAGGCCCTCGGCCCGCATCTGCTGCAGCACCCGGTTGACGTGCATCGTGGTGAAGCCGAGCGCGTCGGCGAACTCGCCTTGGGTGATCGGCAGGTCGCAGGCATGGTCCTCGACCAGGCCCACAGCCTGCCGGCGCACCAGCAACTCGCACCGCACATGGGCCATGCGGCTCATGCCTTCGCGCCGGCCGACATTAGTCACCCACTCGCGGAAGACCGCCGCATCGATGAGGATCTCGCGCCAGAACGCGGCGGTGATGCGGGGGTAACGGGTGCAGATGTTGCGCAGCCGGCTGAGTGGGGCATCAGCACAATAGACTTCGGTTACTACCAAACTTTGCGGTTGCGTCCGCGAATGATGACAGAAGGAAAGAGTGTCAGGGAACCTAGTGGAACGGTCTAAGAGGTCGTCTCGGGGATGACCTTGGTCAGGCTGCCGGTGGCGGGGAACAGTGGGATCAGGCAGGCCTGGAGCGCGTGGTAGAGGT
>NZ_JBWBEW010000040.1:0-48097 GCF_056148915.1 Microvirga sp. jy35
TCACCTGGACGGCTGATCCGGATGAAATCATCGCCGCCGTCAGGCGTGGGCACCAAGCGTTAGATTCGATCCACTAGTTTCTCAATAGGGGGTATCGAAATCGCGATAGTCCAATCAATTGATTTACCCACGACAATAAGCAGGCATGCTCCCAAAGATACTAGGAAAAGCCAAGCCCACAGACGAACTTGCCTGACCAATGCTTTTTGATAGAGACGGATGCGGCGTACGGAGAGCCCCGCTGGTCGTAGCATGGTCGCGTTCAGAACCATGGCCGGAAGCACCGCGGCCATCATCAGCCCGAAAAGAGCCATAAGCTCTTGAGTCACCTTATCAAAGAAGGCGTCCTTCAGAAGCCACGCGCCCATGCCACCGGCGATCAAAGTTATCACCAGCCGCAACAGCCTCCATGGCATCCCGAACTTGATCATGCGTCAATATAGCATAGGGGCTGATACTCGTCGGCGGCACCGCCCCAAACAACCTGACGCACAGCTCCTCAATCCGAAGCACGTTGACGTAATCAACAGCGTCGTCATTGATCGTCAAAGTGCGTGCGGCGCGCTGGGCGTTTATCACTTCGACTTGAGCCTACCAGTTTGCCTTGGTTTTCCGAAGCTGCTCAGGCGTTAGGCTGAGTGTTAGGCCGCCGCGATGAGCAAGATCATGGTCGTTAGGGCACAGTACGACCAAGTTATCGTAGCTGTTATCCTGGCTCTTCTCATATTCCTCAATGTGGTGGAGAATATAGGAAAGGCCTTTCTGCCCCTTACATATGCTGCAGACAAAATTGCTCGACTCGAGCAGTAGTTGGGCAACATCTTTATCTATCGCTGCACGTTGAACGCAGTGGCGGAGTTCCTTCGCTTCTTTGACAGTCATGCCGAACTTGGAGATCATATCCTGCTGGCTCAGGCTTCGGACCTTAGACACAGTCAGCCCAGCCCCTGTAGCTCTGTCTGCCAAATCGGAGGCGACGCCATATTGGATGAAACGTTCCTCAGTTTTTGACATGCGCCCCTCTTAGCCGTCGGCTTAGTGTATCAATGTATATTGCTTCAGTGGTCAGCTTATTCGTGGGGCTAAGTTGAGCTTGGGTATCGCCGGGCAGGATGAGATGGCCGAAGGAGGCTTTAAGGTGACACGGAATCGTTAAAAGGGAACCCATGCCTTCATTCGCGTATAAGAGACGAATTGATCAGGAGATTGGAGGTCTCGAGCGAGGTCATGAGGCAAGGGGTTGGTCCTAATGTCCGAACTCCTACACTGAATCCACTAACAGTGCGCGCACACTCACTTCACTCGCACCTCGACGCGGCTACACATTAGTGCTACACAGGATGTCAGCGAATGCGACCTAAGTAACTGGAACTGCGTCTATTTTGTTGCCAGGGTGACAATCCTCCGCTGGGCACCTTTTGGATTCCTTGCGCGGGATCCTGCCTCTTTGGCGATGCCCATGCAAGGATAGGTTTTCGTATCACCAGAATACGATTGCTCGATGCAATGCGCGAACCAGAAGCCCGCATGTCGTACCCAATACGGACAAGGTAAAGATGGCGGCGAACATCATGGTGACGTCGAGCTGGCCCGAAAGGGATTTGATGACATATCCCAAGCCGCTCGTTGCCGCGATGAATTCTCCGACCACGCATCCTGTGAGGCTCAAGACAACCGCGATCTGCAATCCCGTGAAGATGAAGTGCGCAGCCGACGGCAGCTTGACATCACGCAGAGCCAACCAGCGGCCGGCCCCAGCTGCCTTGTATAGATCGAGAAGCTCCGGCTTCGAGGCATGCATTCCCGAAAAGGTGTTCACGAAAGTCGGAAAGAAGCACACGATCGCTGCCAGAAACACCTTCGACTCGGTGCCGATCCCAAGCCAGACGATCAGCAGCGGCGCAATGGCCACAACAGGCATGGCTTGAAGAGCCACGACCACAGGGAAAATGAACCGCGCTCCAATCCTGAACTCTCCGAGCACGATGCCCAACCCGATTCCCGCGCAGCACCCGAGAAAGAACCCCATGACAGCAGCCCTCAGGGTTGTCAGGATGTGCACATGGAGCGTTCCGCCGATCAGCCCGGTGTAGAGCGCACTGCCCACGTCCGCAGGCGCGGGAAGGATGGTCGGATCCACGGAGAAAAGGATGACGGAATAATGCCAAACGGCGAGAAGGAGGACGAGAGCCGCGAGGGGCGCCAGAAGCCTTTTCATAGGGCGCTCCTTTGAGCCAGACTGACGGTGTTGGTGGCGGGCCGATGCCAGAACACGATTTTCCCCTGAGCTGCGCGCACGAGCGCGCTGCTAATCAGGCCCAAGATGCCCAGCGCGAACATGGCGGCGATTGAGGTGGCCGTATCCAGGGTATTGGATGAGTTCACTATCAGGAAGCCCGTTCCCTGAGTGGCGTTGATGAATTCCATTACCACGCAGCCCACGAGAGCGAAGGAGGCCGATATTTCAAGCCCGACGAAGAGTTGGGGAGCGGCCGACGGAATGCGCAAATGCAGCAGCGTATGAAGCCTCCCGGCTTTTGCCACGCGGAACAAGTTGATCAGATTCGGATCGACACTCTTCAATCCGGCGAAGGCGGATGTGAAAAGCGGGAAGAAGCAGATCAGCGCAACCAGGGCGATTTGGCTCTGCATGCCGAAGCCTGCCCAGACGAAGACCAGAGGAGCAATCGAAACCTTCGGAATGGACTGGAAGCAGAGGACGAGGGGATAAAGCGCATTCTCTAGGACCCGGAACTCCGTCAGGATGATCGCCAGGCTGAGAGCAATGGCGACGCCGATGCAGTACCCGATGGAGGAGGCCAGCAACGTGGCCCCGATGTGAGGCAGCATGTCCCCGCCAGCGATGCCCGACCAAAGCCGCAGGATAACACGATCGGGGGACGGGATGAGATGTGACGGCGGTTGGAAGATGGCGACCGCTGCATACCAGGCAAGGAAAAGCACGGCGACCGTGAGCAATGGGGCTGCAAGAGACGCGAGCCTGTCGGTGACTTTCAGCATGTGCTTTTCTCACCAAAGACGTGCCGCAGATGTCCGAGGAGATCATTGAAGTCTTTGCGCGTCATGGTCTCGACGGTGCGTGGGCGCTCGAGGGGGACAACCAGCTCATCCACGACGCGCCCCGGCCTTCCTCCCATGATCAGCACACGATCGGCCAGGAACACGGCTTCCTGGATGGAGTGCGTGATGAAAAGCACGGACTTTTGCGTCGAAGCCCAGATGCGCTGCAACTCGATCATCATATGCTCCCGCGTCATGGCGTCGAGAGCCGCGAACGGCTCGTCCATGAGCAGAAGGGCAGGATCGTGAATCAGGCCACGTGCAACGGCCACGCGCTGCTGCATGCCGCCGGAAAGTTCTGACGGATAATGGTTGGCGAAGGCTTCGAGTCCGACGAGCTTGAGCAGTTTGAGCGCTTTGTCGTGGTAATCCTTGACAGGCAGCCCCATGGCGCGAACGGGCACAAGGACGTTGTTCAAAACCGTCTTCCAGGGCAGAAGCGTGGCCTGCTGAAAAACAATGCCGACATCCGACCGGGGTGAGGTGACCGGCTTGCCCTTGAGGTGAATCTCACCCTCCGTCGCGGACAGGAGACCCGAGACGAGTTTCAGCAAGGTGGACTTGCCGCATCCTGAAGGGCCGAGAACGGCCACGAACTCTCCGGGTTTCACGTCGAGCGAGAGATTGTCGAGGGCCTTGAGAGGCCCTCGGCTGGTTCCATAGGTGAGCGAAACATCGCGGATCGAGAGGCCGGCTTCGTGCACCGAAGCCGGCTCGGCGGCATTCATGACGGGCCGGAGCTTGGAATGTGCCATCCGGTTCATTTCGTTGTTGCCTTCCTCAGAACGTCGGCCCGATCCCAGCGGTTAGCCCCTTCGATGAACTGACGTGTGACGAAGAGATCCGGATTCAGATCACCCCGGCTCAACTGGCCGCTCTGGTGCATCACTTCGATGAGGTTCTTGACAGAGGCCGGATCGTAGTCGCCGAAACGACCTTCCTTGGCCGCGCCGAAGACGATGTCCATGTCGAGCTTGGTGAGCTGGACATTGTTGGAGATGTATTCGGCTTCTTTATCGGCCGTGGGCTTCGCCGCCGGGTCGTAGTCCCAGAAGGCACGTACGCAGGCTTCTAGGTTGGCCTTGCAGGCAAAGTTCGACTTTGCCATCACGCGCGCCATTTTTTCGACCAGCTGCGGATTCTGCGCAATGGTGTCGTCGTGAGCGATCAGGCCGTTCGAGAACAGGGCCTTGTACTTCTCCGGAATGGGCAGGCGCTTGATCTTCGTTCCGGCCAGCGCCATCGACTCATGCTGATGGGCGAAGAGGCTCAAGGAGTCGGCCTGGCCTGAACTCAACTGCCTCCAGGCTGCCGGTCCGAGGCCGACAGGCATGACCGTCACATCCTTCATCCATTCGACGCCCGAGTCCTTCATGATCGATTTCAGGATCGGGATGTTGCCCCACGTCAGGGCGCCGACGCCGAGCTTCTTGCCTTTCAGGTCCGCGATGGAATTGACCGGGGTGTCCGCGCGAACGACGAACTCGAAGGGCGAGATCGTATAGGCATTGTAGAAGAGCTTGACGGGAAAGCGCTCGTTCTTATCCAAGGCCACCAGCAGCAGATCGGGATTGGGCAGGCCGAAGGTGATGGTCTTGTTGGCGACCTGGGGCACCAGAATCGCCGTCCCCTGAACCGCAACGAATTCGGGATCCAGCTGTTCCTCTGCGAAGAACCCGAGTTTCTTGCCGTAGATGAGGGCAGATGTGTAGGGCTGCCAAGGATTGGGAGCGCCGATCTTGATCTTCTCGGCGGCCGAAGCCGATCCTGCGCCGATGAAACAGGCCAATGTGGCGACAAGCGCATTCTTGAGAGTCTTCATGTGTTCCTTTCCCTTCTGGTTTGCCGCACTCTCGAGGCTTGAGCGTTTCAGCGAAAGTGTTTCACACACTTCCTTCTTGTTCATGCCCCAGGAAAACGGGGCCGTTGCCGTACAGCCGAGTGCCGGGCTGCAAGCGTTTGTAATTCAACTTGGCGGGATTCATCGTGACCGCAGCCGGAGCCGCGAACTCGATGATGTTCTCGGTGATGGGAGCAAAATCAGCACGGTAGTGGTTCGTGCTTTTCACAACCACGATGCGGTGCTCTTCCGGATTCACTCCGACGGCGCGGAAGCTCTCCCGCTCCACATACCAAGTGCGCAGCGAGGTCACGACAACACGCACCCCACGGCACCGGAGCTGAGCCATCTTGCCAAGGCTCATTTTAGTTCCGCCGAGCATGGGGCCATGCAGGTCGAAGGGGCCGTCATGCAGGCGTTCGACGATAAAGGACTGTCTCAAAGGCTGATGCCCGGGCATCCCCTTGCCGCCAAGGTCGAGAACAATCTCGGCTCCCTCTCCGGCTGCATGGGCGAGTCCGGCGGCGTCCGGATCGTAGAGCAATCCTACGACGGCATCGGGGGCATTGGCGTGCAAGAGCGCGTCGACGATCCAGATCGTGTCCGAGGTTGCTCCGCCGCCTGCATTGTCCTGCACGTCCGCCATCACGATCGGTTTGCCTGACGACAGGGAGAGCGCCTTCTTCACCGCGCCGTCAGCATCGGGCAGGTTGACGGAGAAGTGCGCTTCCGTTGCCAGGATCTCTGTTTCCAAGCGGGAAATCGCCTGTTCGAGGCGCTCCTGATCCGGGCCGTAGCCATAAATGCAGGGCCTGCACTGGGGCACATCGGCCAGGGGAAAGCCTGTCATGAAGGACAGGCAGGTGCCTTCTCCGGCGTCCTTCTCCAAACTTTCCAAGGAGGCATAGAGGGAACGGCAGGGCTCCTCCATAGTGGTCTGCAGATATATCGGCATGAGAAA
Organism: Microvirga sp. jy35; assembly: GCF_056148915.1. Taxonomy (NCBI): domain Bacteria; kingdom Pseudomonadati; phylum Pseudomonadota; class Alphaproteobacteria; order Hyphomicrobiales; family Methylobacteriaceae; genus Microvirga; species Microvirga sp. jy35. The sequence goes on from NZ_JBWBEW010000040.1 coordinate 5,883, forward strand.
CGGAATGGATCGGAATGTCTTTGCATGGCGCGAACCACCCGCAAGCAGGGGAGCGAGCAGCCGGTAAGCCCGCGCGCCCGTCTCCGGCATGTCAACGTGCGGATAGGTGCGATAGGCCGCTATGCCGTCCGCGATCTGGATCATTTCCGCCGTGACGTTGCCGTGGGAGTCCAATGAGACGACGAGCGGCACATTCGGGCCGATCATGGCTCGCACGCGTCTCAGAACCTCCGCGTCCGCATCCTCCACATGTTCGGCAACCATAGCGCCATGCAGTTCCAGAAAGACGGCGTCGGGACGCTCAACCTTGCTCAAAGCGTCGAGCATCTGGGACATGATGCGCTCGAAGCATTCGTGCTCAAGACGGCTTGCGGGAGGCGCGAAGGCATGGATGAGGGGCAAGAGTTCATGCCCATCCCGGCGTGCCGCTTCTGCGAAACCATGAAGGCTGAATTTGCTCGGGGTCTTCGTGAAGATGTCTTGCCCGACGGGAATACCGCCGCCCGTCCAGTCGCCAAAGTCGCCGTACTTGGTTGGGAAGGGAGCAAAGGTGTTCGTCTCGTGGGCGAAGCCGGCAACCGCGATGCGCATGGAAGCACTCCAGATTGACATTTACAAAAGCTCCCATAAGCTGATTTAACATGTCAAGAGGCGATTAAGATGAATGAAAACATTTTAGAGGGCCTTCCTGAGCCCCAGGAGAAGTTGACGGAGCAAGCGTTTCGCAGCATTCACCTGGGAATATTGTCTGGGAAGCTGAAGCCAGGCGCTCCCGTCACCGAACTGGATTTGATGGAGCAGTTTGAACTGACGCGCGCTCCCGTCAGACATGCGATGGCGCGGCTTGGCCACGAGGGTTGGCTCGTAGCACAATCAAAGCGCCGTTATATCATCAAGCCCATCACATTGCGTGACGTTCGCGAGGTCTATGACCTGCGCAAACTTCTCGAACCGGAGGCTGCGCAACGTGCAGCCGGCCGCGTCAACGAGAAGCAACTTGCGCAGTTCGAGGAGATCATGGGCCAGAGCTACGATCCTGCGGATCCGGAGAGCGAGGCCAAGTTCTTCGCCGCTAATGCCGCCCTGCACTGCAGTATCGCCGAAGCCGCAGGTAATCAGCGGATCACGCAGATCATCAAGAAGCTTCATGATGAGAGCGAGCGCATCCTTCGCGTTGGCATGCGCTACGTCAATTGGAGTCACAACTGGCAGCATGGGCACGAGGAGCTAATCTCGGCACTGGTGTCGGGTCAGGGCGAGTTGGCCGCGCAGATAGCCCTTAGGCAGATCAATCAATCCGAGCGGATCGTCATGGATGCCCTGACGGAGCTTCTGGATGAAATCAGCTTCGGTCTTGGACCGGATGTAAGGAACACCAGAGTATGACCAGCACCTACGATCTGACGGCCAAGTTCAAGCATGTTTCCTTGCTCAACGAAGTCTCCCCTCTCGTGGAGCACAAGAGACTCGGTGAGCGCCTCGGCGGCATCCGGCTCTTCATCAAGAGGGACGATATCGCCACCATCGGGGCCGGCGGCAATAAGCTGAGAAAACTTGAGTTCGCCGTTGGTAAGGCGCAGGCAGAGGGCGCAGATACCCTGGTGACTTTCGGAGCGCTGCAATCGAATCACGCTCGGCTAACCGCTGCCGTTGCGGCCAAGCTCGAGATGCGGTGCGAACTCGTCCTCTCCAAGCGCGTGCCCCGCAGCGGGGCGCTGTACGAGAGCAACGGCAATCTCCTGCTCACCAAGTTGTTCGGCGCGAACATCCACATTCTCTCTTCTGAGGCCGATCCTCTCGAGTGGTGCGCGCAACACTTGGAAGTCCTGCGCCGGCAGGGCCGGAAGCCCTACGTGATTCCCTTCGGCGGCTCGGATTGCCTCGGGGCGCTCGGCATGGCGCATTGCGCCTTCGAGTTCTTGGATCAACTGAAAAAACAGAACGCAAAGCCTGACCACGTGGTCGTCGCCAGCGGCAGCGGCGGCACCCAGGCGGGGCTGCTCGCAGGTCTTCATGCTGCCGGTTCCGATGCCCGGGTTCATGGTATCAGCGTCCTGCATCCCGCCGAGAAGCTGTGCGACATCGTCTCCGCTATTGCCTTAGAGGCTTGCGCGGCCATGGGAGACAAGCCCTTCGACGCCTCCACAGTGCAGGTGGACGACCACTACGTAGGCGCCGGATACGGCATCCCCTACGACCGGGTTCTCGATACGATCCGCATGCTAGCCGGAACGGAAGGCGTGCTCCTCGATCCGGTTTACACCGGAAAGGCATTTACCGGACTTCGGGGACTGGCCGAGCAGGGAGCGTTCGCGCCGGGCGAAACGGTGGTTTTCGTCCACAGCGGAGGTCTGCCCGGCCTCTTCGCCTATTCGGACGAGTTCACGGCCGCAGGCATGGGCATGAACTCCGGTCTCACGGAAAGCAGGGCTTATGCGTAGCGACAACGAGGCCCGGATCAGAAGTCTCAAGGACGCGCTTTATGAGTGGGCGCTCGGAGACGAGCGCTTGAGCGCCGATGTGCGAAGCGGATGGTTCGACGCCGAGGTCGATGAGGACGCTGCTGCCATCGACAGCCAGCAGGGCAAGTTCAAGGTCGATGAGGCATCCATCGGCATCGTCGAACATGCCGCGTTCACGGTTGCGCTCTACAAGGCTCTGCGCAAGCGGAACCTGGACACGCAGGAAGCAATTTCCGCCCTTGTCGCGGCGATGTCCAAATGGGTGCTGGAGAACGCGGAGGCCTATTCCTTCGCCCGCCTCGGCGTGAGCCGGGCGGAACCCGAGCAGGCTTTCACGAGCATCCGCGAAAACTTCAAGAAGCGTGGCGAGGAGCGGTTCGGCTCGCACTTCGCCTATGAGCAGGAAGTCAGTGACGAGAAGCGCTCCTTCGTGAACATCACACGCTGCCTATATAACGATCTGCTCCGGTCGATCGGATACCCCGAGGTCATCCCGGTGTTTTGCGCCATGGACACGATTTGGGCGGCGGACGTCACGCACCCTCGTTACGGTGTCAGCTTCGATCGACCGACGACGCTCGCCATGAACGCGGACAAGTGCCGGTTCCAGTTCTCTAAGGCGGACGAATCCACGAAATAAAGCGGAAAGGCATGGGACACTGGAGCCTTTCCCTGTCGATTTAATACATTTTGCATCTTTTGACGACATGCGACGAGGAGCGAGCATATGAGCCTTCCCTCACCGAATCTATCGCGAGCGCAGGGCCATTCCGGAGGGATCCCGGATCAGGTGCGCGCCGGCGAGCCCACAGTGTGGTTCAATCCCCTTCTGCTCCCGGCATCGCAGGCCTTCAAGAAGGTCGAACTTCAGGTGTCGGAGGTCCAGGAGGCTGCCGACCGCTGGCGCCGCTTCGCTCCGTTACTGGCCCGCCTCTTTCCGGATGCCCGCGAGACCGAGGGACGCATCGACTCACCGCTGCTGCCCTTATCTTCCGAATTGTCCGTGCGCGTCACCGGCGGCCTGTCGAAAACCGTTCTTGTGAAGGCCGACCATGCTCTGCCCCTGACCGGCACCATCAAGGCGCGTGGCGGCGTCTATGAAGTTCTCGTCTATGCGGAAAAGCTAGCGCTCCGGGAGGACATTATCGGCAATGAAGTCGGCTACGAGGTTCTGGCGGACGAGATGGCCAGGTTCCTCTTCGCCCGGCATACGCTTCTGGTCGGCAGCACGGGCAATCTCGGCTTCAGCGTTGGCGTGATCGGTCGGGCCCTCGGCTTCAATGTCGAGGTTCACATGTCGAGTGATGCGAAGGAATGGAAGAAGGCGCGCCTGCGCAGTATCGGTGCCCAGGTGGTCGAGCACATGGCCGATTATTCGTTTGCTGTTGCTGGAGCACGCGACTCGGCCTCAAAGCGAGGCTTCTGCCATTTCATTGATGATGAGGATTCACGCCTACTGTTCTTCGGCTACTCCGCCGCCGCCCTGGACCTTACCGCCCAGATCAAGAATGCTGGCATCGACGTTTCCGAGCAGAGCCCGCTCGCAGTTTTCCTTCCCTGCGGGGTGGGAGGCGCTCCCGGTGGAGTGGCGTTCGGGCTGAAATCGATCTTCGGCGACGCCGTTCAGTGCATTTTCGTCGAGCCCGTCGCTTCGCCCTGCATGCTCGTGCAGCTCGCCGCAGGCATCGAGCGCCCGGTCAGCGTCTACGAGTTCGGCCTGGACAATAGGACGGCTGCCGACGGCCTTGCCGTTCCTCAAGCTTCCATGCTGGTTGCCAGAGCCATGCAACCTCTTGTCGATGCGGTCGTAACCGTCTCCGACGACAGCCTGTTCTCCTGGGCTGGAGTCCTGTTCGAAGAGGGGGGAATGAAGCTGGAGCCTTCCGCCGCCTCGGGATTTGCATCCGTCGCCTCCTATCTCAAAGGGCTGAAGATGCAGGGAGCCCAGCTTCCTTCCACCTGCATTGCCTGGACGACAGGCGGCTCTCTGCTTCCAGCGGAAGAATTCGAAAAAGTCCTGGCACATACGAGGACTTAAGAGCGGCGCGTGGTGCAATCGACCCAATGGAACATCCGATGAGCACTCGTGCCTTAGGTCATAGGCAGGATGGCTTCGCGCTGTCTGCACTGATCTCGGTCTTTGCCCTGAGTCAAGCCTTTCGCACCATCCCGGCGATCATCGTTCGGGATCTCGAGCAGGCGTTCCAGGTGACCCCGGAGCAGATCGGGACCTTTGCCGGTATCTTCCACCTTGCATTCGCATTGATGCAGATCCCCGTGGGAATAGGTCTTGACCGCTATGGTCCTCGTGCCGTCGTGCTCTCCTTTACCACCGTTGCCATCGCCGGCGCGGGCCTGTGCGCGCTCGCTCCTTCCTTTCCCGTGCTCCTGCTGGGTCAGGCCCTCATCGGGATCGGCTGCTCGCCGGCACTCATGGCTTCCCTAGTCTATGTGTCCCGTGAATACCCGCCGGAGAGATTTGGCCCATTGTCGGGTTTCATCGCGGCTGTCGGCGGCTTGGGGATGCTGTTGACGACAACGCCGCTGGCCTGGTGCATCGAGCATACGTCATGGCGCATTGCATTCGGAATCCTTGGTCTCCTGTCCGCACTCAGCCTAGTGGCATGCCTGTCTTACGTACGCGAGAGCACGAACACGGCAGATTGCACCGAATCCGTCGTGCAAGCCGTCAAAGGAATGAAAGCGCTACTGCGACTCGACACGGCAGGAATTTTCGCGCTGGGATTCGTCACCTACGCAGCCGTCATCGCAATCCGTGGGCTCTGGATCGTACCGATCTTCGTCAGTTGGCATACCTTCTCACTAACAGAGGCAGGCTACATCGCCTTTGCAATGACGATAGCCATGATCATCGGACCCGCTCTCGCCGGTCCACTTGATCCTGGTTCGGCATCGCGACGAAAGGCGATCGTTGCCGTCTCGTTGGGGCTAACCCTTGCCCTTGTGCTGATGGCATCCGGCGTGGGATTTGATGCAACCGGCAACGCCACAATGACGGTGATCATCGGCCTGCTTTCGTCCGTGACGGTTCTGCAATACGCCTATGTGAAGTCAATTTACCCTAAGGCTCTGATCGGACGAGCGCTCGCAACCTTCAACATGTCGGTTTTCCTGGGCATTGCAGCCGTTCAAGGAGCTTCGGGCGCAGTGGCGGCCTGGGCGATTTCATCCGGCCGAGAGCAGTTTTCCGCTGTGCTGTGGTTCATCGCCGTGAGCATGGCGGTTGGTCTTCTTCTCTTCTCAGTTCTTCCACGTCCCGTAGAGAGAAGTTAGCCATTTCCAAATGGATATCGATCAACGCGGCTTTGCACGTCGAAGGTATCCAAGCTTCGTTCAACAAATAGAAGATCCCATGAACTCTCAAGCAACTTCCGCGCGTGGCCTTCCTATCTGGCAAATCTCTCTTGGGCAGGACACTTTCTCCTACATTGATGCCGGAGCCGGTTCTCCCATCGTCTTCCTGCATGGCGCCCTCGGAGACCTGAGAACGTGGCGGCGGCAATGTACTGCGCTATCGGTCCGCTACCGGTGCGGCCTATACGCAAAGATATTTTGGCGCCTCGCCCTGGCGCGCCGACGGACCAGCCTTTGGAATGGGCACGTATGCTGACGACCTCATGACGTTCTGCGAAGCTCTTGGCGCCGGACCGGTAGCTCTCGTCGCTTGGTCCTATGCCGGACATGTTGCGCTTCAGGCAGCATCGAAGCGCCCCGATCTCTTCAGCCGCGTCTTTATTTATGAACCAGGCGTGCCGAGTTATGTTGCCGATGGTGAGGCCCTCGCCGCCTTCGGTCGTGATGCGCAGGCCATGTTCGGCCCCATTTTCCGGGCTGCTGGCAAGGGCGACATGACAGAGGCCGTACGCCTGCTGATCAACGGGTCCGGCGGCGAGGGATTCTTCGACAGACGGGCAGCCGAGTGCCGCGCAATCGAACTGGAAAATGCCCACACCATGCCACTGCTGCTGTCTCAGGCTGCACCGCCGCATTTGAGTTGCGAAGATCTGGGCAAGATCCAGGTGTCGGTTTCGATTGCCTGGGGTGAGGCTACCAGACTCGTCTTCAAGATCCGATCCCGCGCAGCCGCTCGCTGCCTCAGCAATGGCTGTCACATCGAAGTGCCCGGCGTTGGGCACCTCTGGCCCGATCAGGATCCTGAGGGCTTTTCCGAATTAGTCGAGAAGTGGCTCGACAATAGGCTGTAACTGCTACTCAGGCCGCGCCAAGCGTCACTGAGATCATTGAGACCGCGAAGCAACCGGAGCGCTGCAGGTCTTAGTGATCGATCAACGTAGGTAATGTAATATAGGACTACTCATCTGGTCGCCGCTACGATAGGCTCGACGGTGGTCCAAAAGAGTGGCATGCCAGACCAAGAATTCAGCAGAGTTTTCCTAGCCTGCCAGTTCCGGGATTTTGCGCGACGGAGGGGCCTCGCCTTACGTGCGGTTCATGATCCCCACCAAGAACTTAAGCTATTTTCTTTCAGGAGTTGGGCAGCAGTTCACAACAGCGCCGTCAATGTTACTTGACGTCGAGGTCCGCCTCACGCTCGGCTGACGCTTCCTCGGCCAGCCATTGTCTGAACAGTGTTAGGTGCCGATCCGTCGCACGGCTTCCATGGAAGAGCAGGTGATAGTTTCCGGCGCTGCGTATCCCGGGCTTGAACGGACAGATCAGGTCGCGGGCTGCTTCGTAATGTCTGAGAAGCACAGTTGGTACAATCGCGACCCCCTTACCAGAACGCGCCGCTTCCATGGCCATAAAGAAGTGTCCGAAATAAAGCGCATCCCGGTCGGGAACTAGCGAGGATCCATTCGCCCTGAGCCAGTCATGCCAGGCGTATCGGCGCGTCGTGACATGAATAAGCCGGTAACGCGCGAGGTCGTCAATCGACATAAGTGGACCATTTACATCGATCAGCTGCTGAGCGCAGACAGGGGCAAGTACATCGGGGAACAGCAAGTCCGAATGGATGCCACGCCAATCCGTGACCATGTCCATTTCTATTCTCGGGTTGTCGGAACCGAATTCCTCTCCCGGAATGCGACCGACACGGATCGCCAGATCCGCGCCTTTTGCCTGAAGGTCTACCGGCTCAATTGAGTTGATGATGCGCACCTCGGCTTTGCCTTGTGCTTCCGAGAATGCAGCTAGACGGGGCATGAGCCAGAACGACGAGATCGTTGGGAGAACGCTGATCGTTATGACCTCCCGGCGTCCCTCGCATCGCAGGCGTCCGGTTGCACTCTCAACTTCGTCGAGGGCCCTTCCTATCGAAATAAAATACTGTTCGCCCTCAGGTGTGAGCTCAACCTTGCGGATCGACCTCGTGAACAGCGCCACGCCCAGATGCTCCTCCAGAAGCCGAATCTGGCGACTGACGGCACCCTGGGTGACCAGCAATTCCTCTGCAGCCTTGGTAAACGACAAAGTCCGTGCAGCAGCCTCGAAAGCTCGCAGAGCGGATAACGGAGGAAGCTTGCGTCGCATGGTCCTGGATCCCGAGGCCATCTTATCGCAAGCCTACCTCATATTGTTCGAAGATCCAGCCCCGCCCCCTTGCTCATGCATGAGCTATTGTCATCCATGGCGCACAATTAATCATTTGTTGGTGCATCGAGAAGTCCTCTAGCTTTGATCCTATTCTAGGGACGCTCTGGCTGAGGAGAGCCGCAAGGCATCTGCAGCCAGAGCCAGACCCGACAAAGGGGAGGGCTTGTGACAACATACGTTGCGCCTGTCTTCGAGGTCCAGGGAGTTGCAAAGCACTACGGTGCAACCTGCGCTCTTCGCGATGCGTCCCTACGCCTCTTTCCCGGACGGGTTCACGCTCTTCTTGGAGAGAACGGGGCCGGCAAGAGTACGATGGTGAAGATCATTGTCGGGGCCATTCAGCACGAACAAGGCGCAACCACGATTGATGGCTCTGCTGTACGCTTCCGCTCAGTCCAGGAGGCTATCACAGCTGGAATCATTCCGATCTACCAGCACCTGAGCCTATTTCCCCATCTCAGCATCATCGAAAATCTTTCGGCCTTCTCGTATGGCAGCACGAGAAGCCTTTCGGCGAAGTCCGCCACCATCAGCCGCCAAGAAGCAGAGACCTGGCTCAAAGCCGTCGGGCTCGATCTGGATCCCGAGACGCCTGTTGAAGCTCTCTCACTCGGCGAACGGCAGCTTGTGGAGATTGCCCGCGGCCTTGGGCAGAAGTGCAAGGTCCTGGTGCTTGATGAGCCGACCGCTGCACTGACCCAAGAGGAGGCTGAGCGCCTCTTTGGCGTCGTCCGCACTCTGTGCTCCCAACAAACTGCCGTTCTGTTCATTAGCCACAAATTCGATGAGATCGATGCTCTCGCCGACGATGTTACAGTGTTGCGGGACGGTCGGACGGTTATCGATGGGGAGCCACGCGCAAGTCTGACCCGCACAGACCTCGTTCGCGCGATGCTCGGAGAGGCCGTTGATATCGCGATCCGAGATCTGCCGCCCCCTGGAGACGTCACGGTCCGCGCGAGCAAGCTTCAACTTCACGCGAACTCATCCCCATTTGACGTTGCGGTTCGCGCCGGTGAAATCGTTGGACTTGCCGGCCTGGTTGGCTCGGGGGTACTTGAACTAGCATCGGCTCTGGCTGGCGCTCGCTCTGCCGTCTCAGGCACGTTGAAGGTCGGCGAGCGGGCCATCCCTCTGGGTGATCGTGGAAGAGCCGTTGCTGCTGGCATTGGCTATGTTCCCAGCGACCGCCATGCGGAAGGACTGTTTCCGATGTTGACGGCGCTGCAAAACGCCTCTGCATCCATAATCAAAAGCTTCTCAACCCACGGCATTCTTCACCGAGAGGTAGAGAGTGAGAGCATCTTGCCATGGCTGCAACGTCTTAAGCTGCATCCCTTTCAACCAGATCTGCAGGCTGCAAATTTCAGTGGCGGCAACCAGCAAAAGCTCCTCATATCGCGCAGCTTATCTTTGCCGCAGCTCCGTGCTTTAATCGTTCTTGAGCCAACCCGCGGCGTTGATATTGCGGCCCGAGAGACGATTCATGAAGCGATCATTGAAGCCGCTCGAAACGGAGCTGCTGTTGTGCTGGCTTCAAGCGACCTCGATGAAGTGATGGCTCTCTCTCATCGTATCCTGGTCGTGCGCCATGGAAACGTTGAATGTGAACTTCCTTGGGGAGCCGGCCGAGCCGCTCTCATGCAATCCCTGGCAGGGAGGGCGGCTGCTTGACAGCTCTTACAGTTCCCATGAAGCAAAGCATGAAAAACCGGTTTATTCCTCCGACATCTGCTTGGCTCACGCTTGCCGTCTTCGTGCTCTTTGCACTTGCTGTCCCCCGTTTTGCAACCTTCGGCAATATAGAGAACGTCTTACGCATCGCCTCTATTCTCTGCATCGTGGCATGTGGCCAAGCGATTGTGCTCATCCTTGGTGGGATCGAATTTTCCTTCGGATCGTCCGTCGCACTTGCGAGCATCATGACGGTCCTGATGCTACCCGACCTCGGAGTTGCTGGAGGTTTTGCCGCGGGAGCGGGCGTCATTTTGCTCGTTGGTGCTTTGAATGGAGCGCTCGTTGCACGTTTTGATCTCCCACCCTTTCTAGTCACACTGGGTATGCTTATGGCCGTGGCCGGCTTTGCTGCAACGTTAGCCGGCGGGCTTCCGATTGACGCTCCCCTCACCGACGCCTTCACCTGGCCCGCGCGTGGTCGCGTTGGCGGTGTGCCTGTGCCGATCATCGCCGCGGTCCTGAGCCTCATTGCTCTCTATGGCCTCCTTACCCACACCCACATAGGTCGCCTCTGGTATCTCGTAGGAGCGAATTCCGAAGCTGCGAGATTGTCCGGGATCAGGGTCAGGCTTACCATTTTCGCGGGCTACATCGTCGCATCAGGATTCTGTGCGTTAGCATCCGTTATCCTGACAAGCCGTGTCGGATCAGGCCAGCCGGGCCTTGCTCCCAATCTGCCCTTCGAAACTATTGCAGCATGCGCCATCGGAGGTATCCCGCTCTCGGGAGGGCAGGGGCGTGCCTCACAGGTCCTCTGCGGCGTGCTGATCATCGCCATGATGAACAATGCAGTCGTTCTGCTGAACCTCCCTGTCGCCTACCAGCAGCTCATGATGGCAGCTGTCATTCTTGGAACAGTTGTTTTGCAAAGAGCGTCCGCTCCAATCCAAGTGATGTGGCATCTCCTCGCCAGAAGAGGCGGGTCACAATGAGAGTTCATGCCCCGTTCCTTCGCTCCGGCGGACGTTTCCTTGTGGCACCCTTATGTCTTGGGATTGGGGTCGTCGCATTTGCGACCACCGCACCCGAGTTTCTCAGCACAGGCAATCTTCAGAGCATTGTCGCCCAGATGTGGATTCTGGGGCTCTTGGCCGTCGGTCAGATGTTCGCCATCGCGTCCCGCGGCTTTGATATTTCAGTGGGTGCGACGGTTGCACTATCGAGCACCATCGCTGCGCTTGGCGCCAATTTCTTCGGCTTACCAGGTCTCTTCCTCGGTCCCTTAGCCGGTCTTGGCGTTGGAACGTTGAACGGGGTTCTCATTGGGTTCGTCGGCGTCCAGCCGATTGTTGCCACCCTGGGAATGTTGGTCGGGGTTCGCGGCCTCTCGCTGCTGCTCACGGACGACGGGCAGGTTGTGCCGCTCAATGACACAGCCACAGCCGCTCGGCTGGCATTTGATCCGGTTCTTGGATTGCCGCCGGCCTATTGGGGAGCAGTTGCCTTCGTCGGGCTCGCCGCCTGGATTCTGAACCGCCTCGCAGTGGGACGGCGCATCCTCATGCTGGGCTCGAACCCTGACGCGGTTCATTTGGTTGGCATCAGCTATGCCCGCACGCAGATCCGAGCCTACCAACTCTGCGGTTTTTATGCCGGCCTTGCCGGTGTGCTGCTGACCGTTCGGGCGGGAACCGGTCTCCCAACCGAGGGAACGGGCATGGAGTTACAATCCATTGCGGCAGCTGTAATTGGCGGAACCGCGCTGTCAGGCGGAGTCGCCCGCGTGTCCTCCGTCGTGCTCGGAGCAGCTTTCGTTCAGGTTCTCCTCACCGGCCTGAACCTTCAGGGCGTCTCGCCCTTCGTTGCCCAGATCGCGGTTGGCCTGGTGATCATTGGCTCAGGCCTCCTCGAATATGCCGTCCGGTACTTCGCCCCAGTCAACTCAAGGAGTCGAACATGAGAAAGACGACGATGACGCTTCTCGGAGGCCTCAGCCTTCTTGCCTCGATCGCGATGATGGCAAGCACAGCCGTGGCTCAAGAAAAGACGATTGGTGTAGCTGTTCCCAATCTTGCCTCGTCCTTCTGGATTTCTGCCGTGTATGGAATCGAGGACGAAGCAAAGAAATCTGGGACCAAGGTGCTCAAGCTGAACGCCGGTGGCGACGCCAATTCGAGTCAGCAGATCGCCCAGATTCAGGACCTGATGCAGCGCAAGGCCGACGCAATCATCGTCGGGGCGACGAACGGAGACGCGGTGAAAGCAGTTGTCGAGCAGGCGATTGAGCGAGGAATTTCCGTCGTTGGAATTTCGTCCCCGCCAAACACACCAAAGCTCGCCTCGACCGTCAGTGCAGATCACTACGACATGGGCAAGCTCCAGGCTCAGTGCCTTTCAAAGGCGCTCGGGAACAAAGGCAATGTCGCGATGATGGCTGGCCCGACTGGACAGGCCTGGTCAGATCAACGCGCAAAAGGATTCAAAGATACCCTCTCCAAGGAGGCGCCGGACATGAAAATAGTGGCCGAGTCTCGTCTTGCGGATAATCGCAATGCAGCACTCACGACTGCAGAAGACTGGACGCAGCGGTTTCCTGATCTGAACGGCGTTTATGCCGCAACGGATGACATGGCGGCTGGCGTGGTCTCCGCGCTGAAGTCGGCTGGAAAGCTGAAGGGCGTTAAGGTCTCAGCTTCCAACCTGAGCCCGACGGCGCAACAACTCCTCAAGGACAGTGAGCTGGTCTGTACGTCGATCCAGCAAGTCGTGGCGCAGGGCCGCGCCGCGTTGAAGCAGGCCGTGGCCGCAGCCAATAAGCAGCCTGTCGAAAAGGAAGTGGTGCTACCGGCGCTCCTGGTCACTTCGGACAACCTGTCCTCCGTCGACTTGAGCAACGTCGTTGCGCCGAGCGATTACCGTCCCTAATCTATAGCGAGGCAACAATGCTTCCTTCGCACGGTCGTTTCCCATACTCAGGAATCGTCAACCGCCCGGCCTTCACATGGCCGGGTGACAAGAGGCTGGCCGTCTATTTCGCGATCTGTGTGGAGCACTTCTCTTATGGGACTGGGCTCGGCCTGCCATATTCACCAGGCTTAATCCACCCCAACACCTACAACTGGGCGTGGCGCGAGTACGGTAATCGCGTCGGGGGCTGGCGACTCATTGAGCTTTTCGAAGAGTACCAGCTGCCGATCACCGTTCTCCTGAACACCGAATGCTATGACCATTGTCCGGAACTCGTCGCCGCACATCGCAAGCGCGGCGACGAGATCGTCGCTCATGGCCGCACGAACTCAGAACACCAGAATGGAATGTCTCCTGAGGCGGAGGCGGGCCTCATTCAAGAGGCGACAGACGCGATCAGGAAGCACGAAGAGAAGCCGCCACGCGGTTGGATGAGTCCTGGTGCCCATCCCAGCGCCAACACCGAGGATCTCCTCGCTGATGCCGGCTACGCTTATACGCTTGATTGGCCGATGGATGATCAGCCTGTCTGGATGCAGACCCGTGGAGGACCGCTTCTGAGCGTCCCCTACCCACATGAGGTGAATGACGTCCCGATGATCGTCATGCACGATGGTACTGCCCCAGCATTCGCTGACATGGCGATCGATAACTTCGACGAGTTGCTGGAACAATCAAAGCACCAGTCCCTCGTCTATGGCATCACCATTCACACGTTCATCATCGGACAGCCGTTCCGAATCAAACAGTTCCGCCGTGTCCTCGAGCACTTGGCACAACACAAGGACGAGGTCTGGTTCACAACGTCGGGGCAGATCGCCGATCACTACGCATCGCGGTTTCCACCACCTGGCAGCGATCACTAGAGGGCTTAGATCATGAGCACAGTTTCGAACGCAGCGGCACGTCCGTCGCTGCGGGTGGCAGTCGCCGGCCTAGGTGCAGTGGGCCAAAAGATTGCACAGGTTCTCGACGAAGGCTTGCCAGGTTGCAAGCTCGCGGCGGTCTCGGCCAATGATCGCAAGAGAGCCGAGGAGCGGTTGTCCCATCTCAAGCAGCGGGTGCCGGTGGTTGCCATCGAGGAGCTCGAGCCCCTCGCCGACGTCGTTGTCGAGTGTGCACCTGCGCAGCTCTTGCCCACTATAGCGGAGCCGTTTCTGAAGGCAGGCAAGACTGTGATCGTGCTAAGTGCTGGTGCGATCCTGTCTCACGAAGCCTTAGTTGAGGTGGCGCGGGAGCACGGGGGGCAGATCATCGTACCAACGGGTGCCCTAATCGGGCTCGATGCTGTTACGGCTGCGGCTGAGGGCACCATTCACTCAGTCCGGATGATCACACGAAAGCCCGTGAAAGGACTGGTTGGAGCACCCTATCTTGTTCAGAACAATATCGAGATTGAACATATCAGAGAGCCGGTCCGGGTATTCAATGGCACCCCCCGAGAAGCCGCTATTGGTTTTCCGGCCAATTTGAACGTGGCTGTCGCGCTGTCGCTCGCGGGGATCGGCCCTGATCGGACGACGCTGGAGATCTGGGCAGATCCGTCGCTTTACCGCAATACGCACCGCATCGAGGTGGACTCGGACTCAGCGAGTTTTTCGATGTCGATTGAGAATATACCGTCAGATAACCCGAAGACAGGGCGGATTACAGCCCTCTCCGTTATCGCATGCCTCCGGAAGATGAGGGCCCCTCTGCGAGTAGGCTCATAGTCAGCGCCTGAAACCCTTTCACCAGTACCGACGGCTCAATCCCGGATTGTTGATCTACTGCGACATCCAGAGCTATTCAAAGAGGAAATGCCATGATGGATTCGATCGCCCCCACAATCGATCATCAGAAGAAAGAGGAGATTCGCCTCCGCTTTCTCAAGGTCGACACCTCTAATGTCGCCGATGTTCTCGACAATCTAGGCTATCCACATCAAGGACTGGCAGCAGAGTTCTCACCCTTCCCAGCGACCAGCGGTCGCCTGGCGGGCTGGGCATATACAATTCGGGGTCAGATGACGCCGTTTCCGCTCGGCGGAGATCCAGAAAAGATGAAGGCTTGCCAGGGCATCTCGCCTGGCGAGGTTACTGTCTGGAGCGGTGACGGGGAGGGTATCTGCTATTTCGGAGAACTCATCGCCATCGGGATGAAGGAACGTGGCTGCGTGGGATCTCTCGTCGACGGAGGTATTCGGGATGTCCGCTGGATCGGCCAGCATGAATTTCCCGTCTTTGCGCGATACAGAACGCCGACTCAGTCAATTGGACGTTGGAAGGTCAATGCGTGGCAGACTCCCGTATTTTTACAGGGCGCAACGACCAGCCTTGTAAAGATTGAGCCAGGTGATTTCATCCTCGGCGATGAGGATGGCGTCCTTACCATCCCGGCTGCGATTGTCGAACAGGTTCTTGAAGAGGCAGAGAGGCTAACCAGTACAGAGGTCTCGATCCGGGCAGAGCTATCCGCGGGGATGACGCTCGCAGAGGCACTTAAGAAGTTTGGTCATGTCTGATCGTGCGACGGGAGAACTCTTAAGCATGTCACAGGATCAAGTTTCGGCGCGGCTCGCTGAGCGTGGACTGTCGGTGACGAACGACGAGGTGAAAGCGGTTACCACTGACCTTGGCCGCATATCTGCTATGATGGAGCGTCTTGAGCCGACACTTAAGGCAAGCGACGATACGAACGCTTTCGGTCGGATGCTCGAGACGTTCTCTAGGCCTCAAGTCTCAAGCTCCTCCGCATGGATGGAGTGGGAAGCCAATCGAGATGGACCGATTCCTGCAACGGATCGTGCCCTAGAAAGAGCCGCTGATACTGCCCATCAGCTCAACTGCTTCATTGAGATTTTCCCGAGAAAAGCAGAACAGCTCGCAAGGCGTCTTCACGAGGAGAACCACAGCACGCAATACCCACTCTATGGCATCCCATTCGCTTATAAGGATGTGCTTTCTACGGCGGACCGGCATCCGACAGCGGGAGTCGGGCAGGGCTACCAGTGGGAAAGCCAATCGCACAGTGTGGCGCTGATGCGGCTTGTAGACGCTGGCGCGATTCCGATTGGGGCGCTTAATCTCGACCCACATTGTTACACAGCTACTGGCTTCAACTCATATCATGGTCGAGTTCTAAATCCGCACGGCCCTGCCTACGCTGTCGGCGGATCGTCGAGCGGTGCCGCTGCCGCAGTTGCCGCAGGGATCGTGCCTTTCGCTCTTGGAACTGACACTGGTGGCTCAGTCCGAATTCCAGCCTCTCTGTGCGGTGTTTATGGATTGAAGCCAACACACGGCCTCATCCAAGATCCCGGGGTCGTGCCGCTCTCTGCGTCTCACGATACGATCGGAATCCTTGCCGAAAGTCCTGCTCGCATAGGGCGAGTTCTGGGCGTTATCTCCGATTGGCCGCAAGACGCCAGCGAGAAGGTGGAGGATAAGGGGCAATCCCATCCGCGATATAGCCTTGGAGTGACGCTGGAAGGTGTTAAGATTGGAACGAACACCGCCGAGCTGCTCGCCGGCATGGACGATGCTGTTACAGGAGCGTTTCGTAGAACGTGCGATGCATTGGTGAGCTTGGGCGCGGAGTTGGTCGAAATACCATTCCCATCGATTGACGATCTCAATGCCTGCGCCTCAATCATAACATCCTATGAGGCGGATGCCGTTCACGGCGACGCCCTCGCCCGCCACCCTGAATACTATCCTCCTTCTGTTCGACGGCGCTTGTTGACAGCAGCCTGCGTCAGGAGGGAGGATTATCAGAGCGTGCTCAGGCTGAGAGGTAAGTATCTGGCTGAGGTTCTTGCCCAAGCGCTCAGCGATGCAGACATCCTTGTCTGTCCCACAATCCGCATCAGCGCTCCTCGGGTCGATCACATTCCTGACGATGCCGAAGCAGGAGGGGCTTTGAGCCTAGAGTTCCTGAGCATGAATCGCCCTTTCAGCTTCTTGGGTCTGCCATCGCTTTCAATCCCCGTGGGCGTTGATGCAAACAATATCCCAATAGGCTTACAGGTCATCGGCCGTCCATTTTCCGATTACGATCTGCTGGCGCTGGCAGAAACTATGCGTCAGAGCCTCGACTAGGACCTGGCAGTCTCAATCCGTTCTGACCTAACCTGGATCCCGGACTAAGCGCAGTAAGTGCCTCATGCGTGTTTACAGATGTGGGTCGCTGCTGTGCGCTGGCCTCCAGCGTCATGAGTGCAGGCGGCCCTCAACCCAGCCTTTGAGACCTAAAGGTCAATTGGTCGGCCGACACCCTGGGAAATGGCAGGAGGCAGTCGTTGGTGACCGCACTCCCGCGAAGATCATTTGCGATTGCCTCTTACGGCACGCACCGCCGCATTACCCTAGCGAGCCGCTGTGAGAATGCCTTTGCATCAGCTGGGAGTTCACCGTCCAGGATCCGTGCTTCGTCCAGCAGGAGATGGGCCTCGTCTTCTCGCAGGGTTTGTTCGACATCTCCTAGATCTGCCAGGGCGACAATGAGGTCATGGCACGGGTTGATCTCAAGGATTGGTCTTGCTGCCGATCCTAACTGTCCTGCTCGAGCCAGGAGCCGCTCCAGTTACCGGCCCATGCCAGTCTCGGGTGCCACCAGGCGGACAGCGCTTTCTGTATCGTCGATCCTGCCAAGGTCGTGCGCACGGCTCTGCAGAATGCAGCGTCCTTGGCTGGCCTGCTGGTCACCACCGAGGCCATGGTTGCCGAGGCTCCGAAGAAGGAATCCGGACCGGCCATGCCAAGTGGTGGTATGGGCAGCGGCATGGGTGGCATGGCCTTCTAAGTCCTGCTCCTATCATCCCACCGGAAAGCCATCGGATCACGCCGGGGCCTTTTTCACTGGTGCAGAAGCGAACGTACGAGCACCGAGATCTTGACGAGCGAGTTCCCGCGCGATCACAAGTCCGACGACATCTGTGCCGAGGACGATCACATCGAGGTGGTCCATAGAGTTCGATCCGTCGTGTTGAACGATCTATGATGCCGGCGCGTCACAAATGAAATGGCCGCTCACTACATCAAATCCAGTGGCCGGCGGCGTGTTGATGGCGCAGGCCTCCGGCCGGGCTCGCGCGAGGAGGCGGCCGTGCCCACCTGCAGCGAGTCGCTCACCCTCGCGACAAACAACTGTGCCGCGCGCCATCGTCATCACAGGCATGCCTGTCACATGGCGTCCCTCATAGGGTGTCCAGCCAAGGCCGTCGTGCAAGGCCTCGGGAGTGATCCTAATCTGCTTCTTGGGGTCCCAGATGACAAGATCGGCGTCAGCGCCTGGGGCGATGACACCCTTGCGGCCCGCGAGGCCATAAAGGCGCGCGGGCTCGGTGGCCGTCACCTCGACGAACCGCTCGATTGATAGACGTCCAGTCCCGACGCCCTCCGAGAAAATGAGGGGAAGCCGAAGCTCCAAGCCGGGCATGCCGTATTGGACCCGGTTGAAGGCGGTGTCAGGACCATCTCTCAGCTTTCCGTCCGGACCCTCCATCACGAAGGCAGAGTGATCCGAGGAAAGGATCGACAGTGTGCCATCATTTAGGGCCGACCACAGCGCGTCCTGACTCGCCCTGTCGCGCAGTGGAGGGCTGCAGCAGAACTTGGCAGCTTCGAAGGACGGCCGGTCGAGGGCCTCGCGTGTCAAGACCAGATACTGAGGGCAGGTTTCAGCATAGATGGGGAAGCCGCGCCTCCTGGCCCAGCGGACCTGTTCAACCGCTTCCGCGCTGGACATATGAACGAGCACGATTGGAATGTTGACAAGCTCTGCTAAGGAGACGGCATGGTGCACCGCGTCGCGCTCCGCCAGCCTGGGTCGCGCATCGGCCAGATGGCGGATCTGGTCGTAACCCGATGCCAGGAGCTTTTCGGTGAACCACGCAATCATGTCGTGGCTCTCTGCATGGATGAGCGGCATCGCCCCCTCGCGTCGGACTGCTGTCAGAACGTCGAGCGCCGCGCGGTCGTCGAGACGAAGGGCATCGTAGGTGAGATAAATCTTCACCGACGTGAAGCCCTCTTTCACGAGCGCAGGTAGATCAACGTCCAGCGTCTGCTGCGAGGCATCCGTCACTATCAGGTGGAAGCCATAGTCGAGCACCGACTTGCCTTGTGCACGGGTCTTATACTCCTCGACCACGCGACGGAGGCTCTGGCCCCTGTGCTGGGCTGCGAAGGAGATCAGCGTCGTGGTTCCACCAAAGGCTGCCGCGACACTCGCCCCCTCGAAATCATCCGCGGTACGGGCCCCGCTTGAGACCATTTGGTCGATGTGGCAGTGGGCATCCACACCACCAGGGAGAACGAGAAGACCGCTCGCGTCGATCACCTCGGCCGTGGCGGTGGCCGAGAGCCCTGAGCCTAGCACCGCGATCTGGCCGTCGCGGATGCCAATATCCGTTTCCGCAGTACCCCTTGGAGTCACGGCTCGCCCGCCGCGGATCACTTTGTCGAAGGATTGCGTGCTCATAAGGATCTCGGCCTCCGCCGCTAAAAGGTCAGGCTGAATGCATAACGGTCTTGTTCTGCATCCGGGATACCAGGCGCACGAACGGCCAGAACATGAGGAAGTACACGATGGCCGCCGCCACGAGCGGGGTCGGGTTGTAGAGAAGACCTTGCGCAATTTGTGCCGAGCGCAGCAACTCCTGCAGCGCCACCGCAGACGCAATAGAAGTCTGCTTGACGAGCTCTACCGTGTTGCTGACCAGATCCGGCAGCACGTTGCGTGTCCCCTGCGGTGCGACAACATATGTAATGCTTTGGAGCCAGCTGAGACCTGTCGATCGGGCGGCTTCCCGCTGGCCCTTCGGTACGGATTCAAGCCCCGCTCGGAAAATTTCGGCGAAATAGCTTGAGCCGTTTAGCGTCAGAGCGAGAACGGCTGCCGAGAATTCCCCAAGGCTAAGTCCGAGGAAAGGAAGGCCGAAGAAAATGAAAATGAGTAGGACGAGAGGCGGGATCGCCCGCAGCGTGTCGACATAGGCAACGAGCACCATGCGTAGTGGGGTGCTGCGCAGGTCTTGCGCCACTGCGATGACAAGACCGATGACAATGGACAGCGGCACCGCAACTGCCGCCAAGGCAAGAGTCAGCCACAGTCCCTCGACGAGAAGGGGCCAGACTTCCCGGAGAACGTCGAGATTGAAGAAGGTGGTGACGAGCTCGCTCATTATGACCTCGGATGGGCGTAGGCCTGCTCAAGCCAGCGTGTGAAGCGCACGAAGGGCAGGAACAGAGCGAGAAAGAGAAGCGCGCCAACCGTCAAGGCAGTCGGATTTGCAACGTTAGACTGGATGCTCGATGTGACACTAAGCAGTTCTGGAACAGCAATGACTGAGCCGAGCGTGGTGCCCTTGCTAATGCCGATGGCGCGGTTGGTGAGGGGCGGAATGGATATCCGCACCACTTGAGGCAAGATGATATAGGCAAGCGTCTGGGTGAATCCTAAGCCTGTCGAGCGACCTGCCTCCCATTGCCCTTTATGGACTGCGTTGATGCCGGCCCAGAAGATCTCTTCCGCAAATGCCGACAGAACGATCGCAAGAGCGACCACAGTGGCGGTGAACGGGTCTAAGATGAGTCCTAGATGGGGCAGCGCGAAATAGGCGAGCACGATCAGCACAAGCTGCGGAATCGAACGAAAGAAGTCGATATAGAAGATGATCAGCGCGTTCAGTGGTTTGATGCCGTAGAGCCGGATGATAGCAATCAGGAGCCCGAGCGGAATCCCGATCACGACCGTCAGCACTGACATCTCGACCGTGATGAGAAACCCCCTGAGAATATCCGGCCAGTAGTCCGCCATCAGCGGAAAGTCGAAGAAGTATCGAACGATTTGATCCATCGGCTGCCGTCAGGACTTGGTACGAGTGACGAATTCGCGAATGCGGGGGTTCTGCGGCGAAACAAGGATCTCCTCCGGCGTGCCTTGCGCCAGCACCGACCCGTGATCCATAAAGACCACCCGATCTGCCACGTCCCGGGCAAACTGCATCTCATGCGTGACCACGATCATGGTCATACCCAACTCTTTCGTGCGCACCATTACGTTGAGCACTTCGCCGACCAGCTCTGGATCCAGAGCAGAGGTTGGCTCGTCGAAGAGCATCACCTGCGGTTCGAGCGCCATGGCACGGGCGATACCCACGCGTTGCTGTTGGCCGCCCGAGAGCTGAGCTGGGTAGGAGTCCGCTTTATGTGCGAGGCCTACGAGTTCAAGGTGCTTGAGGGCCTTCGCATCCGCCTCGGCCTTGGAAAGGCCAATGACCTTGCGCAGAGCTAGCGTCACGTTACCAAGTGCCGTCTTGTGCGGGTAGAGATTGATGCTCTGGAACACCATGCCGATACGCCGTCGCAGAGCGTTAAGATCCACGTTCTTGCCTGTAGCCTCGTGCCCACCGACAACGATACGTCCACTGGTTGGCTCCTCGAGGCGATTGATGCATCGCAGGCAGGTGCTCTTGCCCGAGCCGGACGAGCCGACGATAACGACGGCCTCGCCCTTCTTGACTTTGAGGTCGATGCCGCGAAGAACCTCCACGGCACCATACGATTTACGGAGCCCATCGATGACGACGATGTCGCCGTCACCGTTGGGGCCGATGCTGTCTTGTGCAATCATCACTGGCAGGACGTCTTGCGCTCGGTAGCATCGTAGCCCTCGAAGTCGGGCGCTCCCGTGCCGGGATAGACCTTCACGGTGGAGGACCCTTCCTCCGGCGCCACACCGAACCATTTCTCATGGATTTTGGCGAGGGTACCGTCCGTCTTCAGGCACTCGACAGCTTCTTCGACCTTGGCACGGAAAGCCGTATCTTCCTTCCGAAAGGCGATGCCGAAGTTCCGGCCGCTGTCGAGAACGAAAGGAACCTCGGTATTGGGAACCTGAGTCGAGACGTAGCGCGAGACGGGAGCATCTGCGACATTCGCGAACGCGCGGCCGATCATAACTGCCTGCACGGCATCCGCATTCTTATTGTAGCGCTGGATTGAATAGCCGTATTTTGCCTCATTGTCCGTGAGCCACTTGTCCGAGACGCTGCCGTTATTGACAGTGAGTTCCTTACCCTTCAAATCTTCAAGGTTGGCGATCTTGGCGCCTTTCTTGGTCAGGAAGCCCATCCCGGTCGGCATGTAGGGTTCGCTGAACAACATCTGGGCCGCACGTTCGGCGGTGATGTTTGTCGGCGCCGGGATCATCTCGTAACGCTTGGAGAACAGGCCTGCAAAGATTGCCGAAAAGTTGCTATCGGTTACATCGATGCCTGGACGACCGAGCTTCTTCGCGATGGCATCCGCGAAATCATAGGTGAAGCCGGTGATCTCGCCTGAGGCCTTCTTGAAGCAGAACGGAGCGAAACCGAGGTCACACGCGATCTTCAGCTTTTCGTTCTGCGGGTGATCGGCATCCTGTGCCAGGGCGGGAGTTGTGAGCAGAGCGGCGAGAGCTAGGCCTTGGGCTGCAGCGCGCATTCCCTTCATCGACGAAATCCACATATCCTCTGTTCCCTTATAATTTTTGATGGAAAAAGCCCATCCATAGATCAGCGTATCAGCAGTGACCCATTCCTTGCCCATGCTATCTTATGGCCAAGGCATAACGTTATGTTAAGTAACAATGTTTAAGTCACTATTGGATTTCGATGCACGTTCGCCTGCAAGGTCGTACAAGATTTTCGCGAATGCCTGAGCTACGCGCGACAGAGGTTCCAAGCGCGATTTGAGAAGGTGAATGTGCATCCGTGTGTGCGGCAGGAACGGTCGCGTCTCGATCTTGGGCCACGTACCACCGCGGATCACGAATTCATCAACGATACCGACACCGGCTCCAGCCTGGACCAGGGAGCAGGCCACGGGCGTGAACCGCACGACAGTGTCAAACCGAAGCGATGCGCCACTTGCCGCAAGGGCGTTCTCGACATGGAGGCCATAGGGAGTTTGCGGGCCATAGCCGATTAGAGAATAAGGCGCTAGATCAGCAGGGGTAATCACGGACATCTGAGCAAGCTCATGGCCACGCGGGACGATGACCCTGAGGCTTCCCTCAAGGATGGTTGTATCCACAATGGTTGGCTCATCGACCGGTAGGACTGAAAGGGCTAAATCCACCCGGTTTGCGCTGACACGGGCTACAAGCTCCGGCAGGGTTAGAATCTCGAACTCGACCCGCACATCAGGAAAGTGGTGCCGGAAGAGGCAGATAGCCTCAGGCACGAAAGCCTGGCCGACGCTTGGGCTCGCGACAACATGCATGCCGCCCGTACCACGCTCGCGCAACTCCTGCGCAAGGTTGTTGACCCGCAGCACGCCCTGGTGGACTTGATCCACTTCCGCAAAAAGGCGCTTGGCCTCGGGGGTTGGCTGGACGCGGCCTTTTACGCGCTCAAAGAGCTTCAGGCCGAGACGATCTTCCGTATATGCGAGCAACCGGCTGATCGCGGGTTGCGATACCGCCAACAGGCGAGCCGCACCGCTAATCGAGCCTGTCACCATAACAGCGCGGAACACCTCGATCTGACGTAGATTGAAGCGCATAGAGATAACATCCGGTTATGACCTGACGCAGAAATAGCATGTTCCTGATGGGATAACACCCACTATGGTCTCTTATGGACCGGTACGTCGCTGCAGGCCGCGTCGGCGAGGGAGGGGACATGAGACGGATTCTGACCATGGGCGATGTTGAGGCGGCGATCGCCGGGGGATCGATCTTTGCGGCGGGCGGAGGCGGCTGGCCGGATCATGGCCGCATGCTGGGCCAGGCCGCGGTCATGACAGGCCAGCCTGAGCTCGTCACCCTGGACGAAGTTCCCGACGACGCCATCATCGCAACAGCGGCTGCCATTGGGGCCCCGGCAGGAACAACCGATTGGCAGATGCTCGGGATCGACTACGTGCGTGCCGTCGAGCTGCTGCAGGACGCTCTCGGCAAGGCGGTCTACGGGCTGATGATCGGTCAGAACGGTATGTCGAGCACGCTGAATGCTTGGCTGCCCGGTGCGGTTCTAGGCACAAAGGTCATCGATGCAGTGGGCGATATTCGGGCGCATCCTACGGGCGACATGGGATCGATCGGACTCGCCAGCAGCCCTGAAGCGACGATCCAGACGGCGGCGGGCGGGAACCGGTCCCAGAACGCTTACATCGAGCTTGTGGTCCGCGGCACGACTGCGAAGGTCTCGCCGATCCTGCGCACAGCCTCCGACATGTCTGGAGGCTTCATTGCTTCCTGCCGCAACCCCGTTCCTGCCTCCTACGTGCGACAGCACGCGGCCCTGGGTGGTATCTCGATGGCATTGGCACTGGGCGAACGTATCTTGGCTGCAAGGCCGAACGGCGGCCGCGCCGTCATCGATGCCATCTGCGACCAGACGTCGGGCGTGGTGGTCGGCCAAGGCAAAGTCATCCGGAAATCCATCGAATATACCCGGCAGGCCTTCGATGTCGGTACCATTCAGATCGGTGAGGGGAAGAGTGCCCGTATTCTGCACGTGATGAATGAATATATGGCTGTGACCGACCTCGAAGGGCAGCGTGTCGCAACCTATCCGGACGTCATCACCACGCTCAACCACGACGGCACGCCGATCAGCGTCGGCCATGTACGGGAAGGCATGGAACTCGCCATCCTGCGCATCGCGAAAAGTCACATCCCGCTCAGCGCCAGCGTGTCGGATCCCAGCGTGTACCCCGTCGTCGAGGAGGCTTTGGGTCTCGACTTGACGAGCTATGCTCTGGGCCGGAACCGCACCGAGTTGTCCCACGGCAAGGAATAACACGCTGTTATGAAGCATGCCAGAATAAGCATGATCGGTTTTGAACGGCTGTCGATATGCTGGCCGCATGAAACGTCGGCTTTGTCCGCCACTCTCGAACAAGCAGGTTCTCATGAGCGATTTTGATCTCGTCCTTCGCGGCAACGTAGTTCTGTCAGACCGGATCATCGAGGACGGCTATGTCGCCGTTTCCGGTGGAAAAGTGGCAGCCGTCGGCACAGGCACGCCGCCCTCGGCTCGCGAGTCTCAGGATTTCCGTGGTCAATGGATCATTCCCGGCGTTATCGACGGGCAGGTTCATTCCGGCAGCCAAGCCAACCACGAAGGCATTGGCATGTGCTCGCGCGCCGCGGCAGCAGGCGGTGTGACGGTCATGGTCGACATGCCCTACGACGAGCCGGAGCCGGTTACGAGCTCAACCCTGTTCAACGAAAAGGTCGCCACGGTCCAACGTGACGCCCACGTCGATGTGGCGCTCTATGCCACGATTACAGTTGAGAATGGCCTTGATGCGATCCCGGGTCTGGTTGATGCGGGCGCATGCGCGTTCAAGTTCTCGACATTCGAGGCTAATCCGACCCGTTTCCCGCGAATTGGCGACGACACGATCCACGAGGCCTTCAGGCGCCTTGCCCCGACGGGCCTGCTCTGCGGTGTCCATAACCAGGATCAGGAGATGACGAGGCGCAACATCGCCCGGCTCGTCGAGGCCGGCGACACGGGGCCCGATGCCTTTGGCCGCGCGCACACGCCGCTGATCGAGAACCTCGCCACCGCCCGCATCTACGAAATCGGCGCGGAGACAGGCGCGCGCGCCCACGCAGTCCATGTTTCGACCTCGCGTGGCTTCGAGATCGCCAACATGTACAAGCGCGCCGGCTACAAGGCTTCTATCGAGAGCTGCGTGCAATATCTGATGCTGAACGAAGAGGAGCATGTCCGGCGCTTTGGCGCAAAGGTAAAGCACTACCCGCCGATCCGCCCGAAGGCCGAAACGGAGCTCCTCTGGAGTCATATCGCTGCGGGACATTGCGACTTCGTCTCCTCCGACCACGTCTCATGGGGACTGGAGAAGAAGAGCGATCCGAACATCTTCAAGAACACCTCAGGCGGCCCAGGCATCGAAACCCTGCTGCCGGCCTTCTGGACGGGCTGTGAGGAACACGGCGTCTCGCCGACCATGGTGGTCAAGCAACTCTGCGAGGGACCGGCGAAGGCTTTCCTCCTAGCCGATAAGGGGCGCCTCGAAGCCGGAGCCGATGCGGATATCGTCGTGCTTGAGCCCGGCCGCTTCCCGTTCGATCCGTCGAAGAGCCTCTCCGCCGTCAAGTGGAGCTCATTCGAAGGCCGTGAGTTCACCGTCCGCGTAGCGGCGACTTATGTACGTGGCGCACTCGCCTGGGACGGATCGGCGATCCGCAACAACGCCGGGGACGGCCGCTTCCTCCGTCCGGCGGCGTGACGGCTGTGGCCATCGACGCCAATCGCCTCTGGGAACGCATCGAGGCCCTGTCGCGGATCACCGATCCCGACCGCCCGTGGACGCGCCGCTCCTTCTCGCCACTCTTCCTAAAGGGGCGGGAATGGCTCGTCAGCGAGTTCCACGCTGGCGGGCTCGAGACGACGGTCGATGCCGCTGGAAACCTCGTCGGCCGGCTCGACGGATCCGATCCGCACCTGAAGCCGATCGTCATCGGTTCCCACTCCGACACGGTGCCCTCGGGCGGCCGTTACGACGGCATCCTCGGCGTGCTCGCCGGACTCGAAGTCGCACAGAGCCTCGTCGAATGTGGCGAGCGTCTGCGCCATCCGCTGGAGATCTACGATTTCCTGGCCGAGGAGCCGAGCGAGTTCGGTCTGTCTTGCATCGGCAGCAGGGCTTTGGCCGGGATGCTGTCTGCCAGCATGCTGGACCTCAGGCGGCCTGACGGCATGTCATTGAGAGAGGGCTTGGCCTATGTCGGCGGAGATCCCGAAAGCCTCGCTTCCGTCAAGCGTTCTCCCGACGGCACGGCCGCCTATGTGGAAGTGCATATCGAACAGGGGCGTGTGCTCGAGCAGGAGGGCACCGCCATCGGAATCGTCACGGATATCGTCGGCATTCACCGGGAGCGCATCACGGTCAAGGGGCGTGCCGATCATGCGGGCGCAACGCCGATGCCTCTGCGGGCAGATGCATTGGTCGGTGCCGCTCACATCGTAGGGACAGTATATGCCCGCGCGCTGGCGGACAGCAACAAGCCCCTCGTCGCTACCATCGGAAAGCTGGATGTTCTTCCGAACGCGGCCAACGCGGTGCCGGGCGAAGTCGAAATGGTTCTTGAAGTGCGGTGCGGCGACGAAGCCGCGACCCGCACCTTCGGCAAGACATTGATCGAGGAGGTTCGCCCTTCGCTGGAGGCACTGAGGCTTGAAGTTCAGGCAGAGCCTGTGAGCCATGCTTCGCCGACCCCCTGCGCTCCTGTCGTGCGGGATGCAATCAGGGCCGCTGCATCGTCTCTTGGATTGTCATCCCGGGACCTGCCGAGCGGCGCAGGGCACGACGGCGTCTTTGTCGCGCTGACCGGGCCGATTGGTATGATCTTCGTGCCTTGCCTCGACGGCCGCAGCCACGCGCCAGAGGAGTCGATCGAACCGCATCAGGCTGCCGACGGCGCCCGCGTCCTCTTCGAGACTGTGCGTCGGCTCGACGCAACCCTCGGGTGATGCCATGGATTGGGCCGCAAGCGACCTCACCGACCGCAACCTGTACAAGCTTCTGGTGAACACTGTCCTCCCGCGGCCAATCGCGCTCGTAACCACCGTCGACGGGAACGGAAACGTAAACGCCGCGCCGTTCAGCTTCTTCAATATTTTCAGCCATGCTCCGCCGCTCGTGGTCCTGGGCATCGAGGGCCGTGAGCCAGTAGAGGCGCCGCTGAAGGATACGATGCGCAACATCCGTACGACGGGGAGCTTCGTCGTCAATCTGGTGGACCGCGCGCTCGTGGAAGCCATGACGATCTGCGCCATCGATCTGCCGTCCGGGATCGACGAGCTTGCCGCTGCGGGCTTGACCTCGGCCCCGAGCCGACAGGTCGCCGCGCCGCGGATCGCCGCGTCTCCGGTGCAGCTTGAGTGCCGCGAGACAGTCTCCCTGTCATTCGGCACCCGCCACCGCAATCTCGTCGTGGGCGAGATCGTCCATCTACACGTCCGCGATGGCCTCGTGGACGGCAATTTTCATGTCGATATCGACGCGCTGGATCTCGTCGGCCGCCTGCACGGCGCAGACTGGTATGTCACGACGCGGGACCGTTTTCAGGTCCCGCGGCAGAGCTACGACGCATGGCGCGCGCAACAACAGAGGGTGCGAGCTGACAAGGATGAAGGTGAACTATGAGCGGAACGATCTACGTCATCAATCCCAATTCCAACGAAAGCGTAACGGCGGGCATCGACGCTGCTGTTGAGCCGCTCCGTTCCGCCGATGGTCCCGCCATCGCCTGCGTGACCCTGCATGAAGGCCCTCCGGGTATCCAGTCCCAGCGCGATGTGGACGGCATCGTCGGACCGCTCCTGAAGCAAGCGGCATCGCTCGAGAGCGAGGCAGAGGCCTTCGTCGTGGCCTGCTTCTCCGATCCGGGCATGCATGCCCTGCGCGAGCAGAGTGCGCGGCCTGTCATGGGTATTGCCGAGTGCGGCGTCCTGACGGCCCTGACGCTCGGCCAGCGGTTCGGCGTCGTTGCGATCCTGCCAACCTCTATCCCGCGCCATCTTCGTTATTTCGGTGCGATGGGCGTGCTCGATCGATTCGCCGCCGATCTCTCCATCGGCCTGGGCGTCTCTGAACTGTCGGACGGGCAGCGTACGCTCGGACGCATGATCGACGTCGGTCGGACACTCCGGGACACGCATGGAGCCGACGTTCTGGTCATGGGATGCGCCGGCATGGCCCGTTTCCGTGAGACGCTGGAGCGGGAGCTCGGGATCCCTGTCGTGGAGCCGACGCAGGCGGCCGTCACCATGGCGGTTGGCCAGGTGCGTCTGGGCTGGGGCGGCCGTTCATCCGTCGGGTCAGCCCGATGACCGAGCTCCTCAGCAGGCTTGCAGCCATTATCGGCGAGAGGAACGTTCTCACCGACGGTGCATCGATGACACCGTACGTCAATGATTGGCTCGGAAAGTACCACGGCTCGGCCCAAGCGGTGGTCCGGCCCGGCTCTGCAGCGGAGGTGGCGGCCGTTCTCGCCGCTTGCCGCGAGACGGGAACTCCGATCGTTCCGCAGGGTGGCAACACGAGCATGTCGGGCGGCGCAACTCCCGATGCATCGGGGAGCGCAGTCGTCCTGTCGTTGACGCGGATGAACCGGATCCGCGAGATTGATCCCATTGGAAACACGATCACCGTCGATGCCGGCGTCGTGCTGTCCCACGTTCATTCGGCCGCAAAAGAGGTCGGTCGCCACTTCCCCTTGAGCCTCGGGGCCGAAGGAAGCTGCACGATCGGGGGTAATCTCGCGACGAATGCGGGCGGGGTTGCCGTGCTGCGCTACGGCACGATGCGAGAACTGACCCTCGGCCTCGAAGTGGCCCTGCCGGACGGTCGCATCTGGGATGGTCTCACAGCCCTGCGCAAGGATAACACCGGTTATGCCCTGCGCGATCTCTTCATCGGCTCTGAAGGCACGCTCGGAATCATCACCGGCGCGGTGCTGAAGCTGTTCCCGGAACCCAAGGCTCGGGCGACTGCTCTCGTCGCAGTGCGGGATGCCGAAACGGCACTCTCGTTGCTGGCCGTCGTGCGCGACAAGTGCGGCGATCGCCTGACGGCCTTCGAATTCATGACCGATGCTTGCATAAACCTCGTGCTTCGCCACGTCGCGGATGCTCGCATCCCCTTTGGGGCCGTCCCTCCCGCACTGGTGCTGGTGGGGCTGTCGGACACGGATGATGACGCAGCCCTGAATGCCCGGCTTGAGGATGCGCTCGTCGCAGCGTCCGAAGCAGAGCTTGCTCTCGACGCGACAATCGCCCAGGACATCGCCCAGGCGAGAGTCTTCTGGCGCCTGCGTGAGGGGATATCCGAGGCCTTGGTGCGCGAGGGAAAATCCGCCAAGCACGACATCTCGGTTCCCGTCGCTCGCATGGCACAATTCATCGCGGCTGCGGACAGAGCCGTCGCGGCCATCTCTCCCGGCGTCCGGCATGTGGTGTTCGGCCATCTCGGCGACGGCAACCTGCATTATAACCTGTTGCGGACCACCGACATGAGCGAGGCCGATTTCACCATTTTAGCGCCGAGGCTCACTCGGGTCGTACATGACGAGGCCAAGGCCTGTCGGGGCTCCATTAGTGCCGAACACGGAATCGGACAGCTGCGCGTCGGCGACATGCCGCGCTACAAGGCTCCCATCGAACTGGAACTTATGGCGGCATTGAAGGGACTGTTCGATCCCGCCGAGCTCCTCAACCCGGGCAAACTTCTGCCTCTCTCAGAAAAACATTAAGGAACGAGATTTCATGGCATTGCTCGATGAAAGCGCCAAGGGCGTTTACGTCATTGCTGTCACTCCCTTCGCCGATGACGGTGCTCTCGATTTGGAGAGCACCGATCGGATGGTCGACTTCTACCTCGGGAAGGGCGCCACCGGTCTGACTGTGCTGGGCATGATGGGCGAGGCCCCCAAGCTGACCGGCGCCGAGTCGAACACCTTTGTGAAGCGCGTCCTGGCTCGGGTCGGTGGCCGCGTTCCGGTGGTTGTGGGCGTGTCGGCTCCCGGCTTTGCACCCATGCGCGAGTTGTCCGAGAGCGTGATGGCCGAAGGCGCTGCCGGCGTCATGGTGGCGCCGCCCGGCAACCTCAGGACCGACGATCAGATTTACAATTATTATGAGGCAGTCGCCGAAACTCTCGGAAATACACCCTTCGTGCTCCAGGATTTTCCCTTGGTGACAAACGTGCAGATCTCGCCGGCGACGATCCTGCGCATCGTGAAGGCTCTGCCGACCTGTGTGATGCTGAAGCATGAGGATTGGCCAGGTCTTTCCAAGATTTCCGCTCTGCGCGCAGCGAGCGAGAAGGGCGAGAGGCGCATCTCGATCCTGGTCGGAAACGGCGGCATGTTCCTTCCGGAGGAGCTGGGACGTGGTGCCGACGGGGCCATGACGGGATTTGCCTATCCTGAGATGATGGTAGATGTCGGGAAAGCTTACGCGGCGGGCGACGTGGAGCGTGCTCATGACCTCTTCGACGCCTATCTGTCGCTTGCCCGCTACGAGCAGCAGCCGGGCCTTGGCCTGACGATCCGGAAATATACGCTGGCCAAGCGCGGAGCCATTGCTTCGGGAGCCCTGCGCAAGCCTGGCCCCAAGCTCTCCAGCTCCGATATTGCCGATATCGAGCGTTTGATCGATCGCCAGACACGTCGCCTTGCGGAGATTGGCTAATGGACCTAGGACTGAATGAAAAACGAGCGCTTGTGATCGGCGCGAGCCGCGGTCTCGGCGCAGCAATAGCAAAGACTCTTGCGGCGGAAGGAGCGACCGTCATAGCCGCAGCCCGCCGTGTGGAGGCGATCGATGGTTGGATTGGCGAACTCCCGGCGGACATCCGCGGTCGCGTGAGGGCCGCGCAGCTCGATCTCTCGGACGTCGCATCCGTCGATGTCCTATGCGGCCGGCTGCTTGAGACGGGTGGGGTCGACATCTTCGTCGGGAACTCCGGTGGTCCGCCACCAGCGGAAGCGCGCGAGGCCAAACGCGAGGACTGGCTCGTCCATTTCGAGGCTATGGCTGCGAACCTCTTTCACCTGACGCAGTGCCTGCTGCCGCCCATGGCTCAACGCGGCTGGGGACGGATCATCACCATTGCCTCCTCCGGCGTCGAACAGCCAATCCCGCGCCTGGCGCTGTCCAACGGAATCAGGTCCGCAGTGATCGGATGGTCGAAGACCCTTGCGTCCGAAGTGGCGGCACAGGGAATCACCGTCAACGTGGTGCTGCCGGGCCGCATTCACACCGAGCGCGTCGATCAACTCGACAAGGCTGCCGCCGACCGCAGCAACTCGTCCGTCGAGGCTGTGGCGAAGGCCTCAATGGCAAGCATTCCGGTCGGCCGCTACGGCCGCTCGCAAGAATTCGCCGATGTGGTAGCTTTTCTTGCCAGTGAGCGCGCTTCTTACGTGACGGGCTCGAAAATCCGCATCGACGGCGGTGCCACGCGTTCGATCTGATCGGCCGCTCCAGCCTTACGCCTCTTCGCCCTCGACCTCTCCCTGAATTGTGGAAGGCCCGGGCGAGGGGCACGCCTGTGTGCAGCCCTGACGAACAGCCAGGCAAAGCAATCGCCTTCAGCGGCCCACAGCAGATCCCTACAGTACCGTTCAACGGCTCGACATGAGTACACAATGGTGGTACACACGAGCAGATCGGGTCGGACATAAGTTATTGATTTTGCTAGGGTTAAGCCACTTGTGGCACAATCCTCTCCTGGGCGCCTTTCCGTTAGCGGCCCTTAGCGCCTTGTTCAGGTTGTATGAGGTCAAGCGTGGGTATTCTATGGAGTTCTCGCGCAAGAGCTTCTACCGGAAATTCGCCGTAGGTATCCGAAACCGTGCGCCGACGGTGTCCCGTCACAGCATCAATGATGCTAGTGTCGAGCCCATGTCTCCGTGCAAGGGTTTTCAGACGATGCTGCCAGCTGTGGTTTGGTGACAGGCGCGGGTCAGTCAGGCCAAGTCCACGAATCCAACGACTGAGAACTTTCGTACCGTTTCCGCCGCGGCTGCCAAAGCGATCTGGTGTCAGGCTTTTGAATAGAGGTCGTGAGCCAACCGATTGCACAAATCGGAGGAAGTCAGATTCGAATAGGGCGGGGTGCAGTGGTACCACGCGCTCCGAACCGATGTTCTTGAGAGAGCCAGCTTCTGCCGCCATACACATGCACCAATGGCCTTCGATCTGAAGAATATCTTCAACGCGGAGCTGGCAGATCTCGTAAACACGGGCCCCAGTGCCACTGGACGGATCCAAGGTCGTGCCAACGAACTTCTACAGTTCCTCCGACACCGGAAACAAGCCAAGCTTTGCCACATAGCGGCCATACCGCAGGGGCGCTTGGCTGAAATAGCTCTCGCCCAAGGGATGAATGTGAGGATGCCCGAAGAAGTCCAGCAACACGCTGTCGGACCCGACGAGATGCAGCGCCTTGTTTGCAGCAAACCCGAGCGCCGTGCCGGCTAGCTTTGCTCCCTCAGGCAGGTCCGAGATCCCTTCAAGGAAACGCTGCACTCTGAGGAAGCCCTTCAGGTCTGCCACCGCGAAGCGCCGGCCGGAGCTGAGCAGAAAGTCCTGTGTGATTTCCCCTTCATGCCCGCCGAGCATCGGGCCCGGTACGCCAATCACCTTGAGGGCAATTCCTCGTGGTGTGTGAATGGTGTCAGTCAGAAGCTCTCCGGGCTCGGTGGAGAGACGAGCGACTAAGGGATAGGTATTGGGTACGGCAAAGAGGCCTTGGGCCAAGGGCTCGGGCAGTCTGCGAAGCACCGTAAGTGTCCCCTTCAGCAGGCCATGGCTTTTGCCATGCGAGGGGCGAACCGCATGTTCGTATCGCTTGGCGAGGGTTTGGCTCACCCGGGCAAGCGAGGCAATGATCTCCTGTACGGTGTGGTCCTCGTCAGGTGGAATCGTCTCTACAGCGTCGTCGTAGGGTAGATAGTGCAGGGAGTTCCGGGCGGTAACATTATTGGGCCTGATTGGGTGCGGTGTCGATGGAAATGCGTAGCCTTAAGATGTCAGACACGGATCATGGAGATCCCGCTAATGAGAATGACACCCACAAGGACAATGAAGCCGACAAAGATGGTGGGAAAGCCATCCCGCTTGTTGTGGGCGATCCCGGCCTTAAGGCCGTTCCTCCAGCGATGGAAGGATTCCTGACGCCGGGCCCAGGCAAGCTGTGAAGGCGTCAGGGGAGTACCGGAAGCCTCCTCACAGGTGCCCAGCATGGCCATGCCTGGATCGAACACCTCTGTTTTGTCGCCGCTCGCACCGCTGTCTATGTCAGCCTTGAGCATGGCGGCGGTGGGGCTGTCGGAGTCCGGCGGCTGATCAACGGGATTGATCGTGTGTGTCGGAGGGATATCAGATTTTGACATGGATTGCTCCCGACAGGGTGGGGAGGAGCAGGGCGGTAGGCTCCCACGCGCCAGTGATGTCCGACAACCCATCTGCTATGGGAGGGTTCCGATAATCATCGTTCCCAAATCCCAGAAGCCGCACCCTGTAGCCGGCGGTTAGCCCGAAGGAGCAGATAAAGAGGATCAATCGTTTGATCTTCAGCGGCTATGTCGGCCCAGGCTCTTGGGTTTCCATCCGCCCGCCGACGCGGATGTAGATGCAGTATGCGCTAGAATGCGTAACGAACTCCGCAATAGGGGAGCTTGTCCGCCAACAGATCCTGAAAGCGCGTAAGCCATTGCTGCTTCCAGGCCACCTTGTAGCGCAGGTTCAACATGCCGCCCTCGGAGCGCTTGACCTGCTGCAGGTCAGGACGCCACAGGTACTCCTCGGCCTTTGGATGCCAGCGCAGGTTCACCTCGTGCAGCTGTTCATTGTGCGTGAGAAAGATGATCTCAGCCCGCAGCTGCTCCTTGGCTTGGGGCGAGAGCACGTCATCGATCTGCTCGAACAGCGGCTGGTAATCCTGCTCCCAACCCTCGTGGACAACGACAGGCGAGAAGTTCAGGTGTACCTCATAGCCGGCGCGCACGAAGTCATTCACAGCTGCGATGCGTTCGGCGATGGGTGAGGTTCGCACATCAACAACCTTGGCAATCTTCTCCGGCATGAGCGAGAAGCGAATGCGGGTCTTGCCCTGGGGATCGTAAGATAGCAGATCCCGGTTCACGAACTTGGTCGCAAACGAGCCCTTGGCGTTCGGCAGGCGCCGGAATAGGCCGACAAGATCACGAACATTGTCGCAGATGGAGGCATCGACCGAGAGATCGCCATTCTCGCCGATGTCATAGACCCAGTGCTGCGGATCGATCTGGTCGGGCGCAGGCAGGATGCCCTGCCGCCCCGCATGCCGCTCGATGGCAGCGCACGCTTCCTCGATGTTGACGAAGATGGAGATCGGGTTGGCATAGCCTTTGCGACGCGGAACATAGCAGTATGCGCAGGCCATGGCACAGCCGTTCGACGTCGAGGGGGCGATGAAGTGGGCGCTGCGGCCGTTCGGACGCATGGTAAGTCCCTTCTTGACGCCAAGCACCAAGCTGCTGCGCTTGATCCTGAGCCAATCCTCGGCATTGCCCTCGTTGCCGTGCAGGGACGGGATCTTCCAGTGCGAGTCGACGTAGTGCCGCTCGGCATCCGGGTACTTGGCCAGGATCTCCTGGCCACGCGTGTAGGTTTCCACCACTGGCTCAAGGTAGATCCGCTCAATGTCGATCAACTGCTTCGGGAGGGCCATACAAGGATCCAACGGTCCGCTCTCCCGATGCGTAGGGCATAGGGGTTCTGTTGCAACTCCTGACACAGGTCAAGCGAAGGCTGGACAAGGGCGCTGGTTACGCGGCTGCGCCGAACAGGGTAGTAATGAAGTCACGCTGAGCGCCCATGTCATTGGGTGGTACGCCGACGACCTGTCCCTTGCGGATCATCGCCATCGCCTCATAGCCGGCAATCGTCTGTGAGGCAGACACGAAGCTCTTGAACCCCAGCCCAGGCCTGACCAGCCGCTTGATCCGCCGGTGATCCTGCTCGACGATGTTGTTCAGGAACTTCACCTGTCGGAGTTTGGCGAACTGCCAGAGCTCTCCGGCACGTTTCATAGCCTTCGTCGCTAAAGGATAGGCTGCATTTTTGTCGACCGTGATGGTCCGCGGATTGACTGTATGTGCCTGCTTCAAGGCTTTCCGAAGAAGCGCTTGGCAGCAGCCGCATCACGCTTAACCGAAAGGAGAAAGTCAATCGTCTGTCCGGCCGCATCGACTGCACGGTAGAGATAAACCCACGCGCCCTTTACACGAATATATGTCTCGTCCACGCGCCAGGAGCCATTGGTCATGCGCAGGTGCGGACGGACGCGCTTGTCCAGTTCGGGAGCGTAAACCTGAATCCAGCGAAAGAGGGTCGTGTGGTCCACCTTAACGCCGCGGTCCGCAAACATCCGCTCGAGATCACGATAGCTGATGGGGAACTGCAGATACCAGCGCACCGCCCATAGGATGATCTCCGCCGTGAACTGCCGACCCTTGAACGGGTTCTTCTTACCTGCCGTCACCTTGAGACCCTCTCAACCCAGCCTGGGTGGTGGGAAGCTTCAAAGCTGCAACAGAACCGTTTTTTGCGCCAATGATCTCCTGGCGACGGGCGCTCTTCTTGAGGCCTCTAGGCGTCGTCTCCGTGTCCCGAGCGATATTGCGATCGCAGGATTTGGGGACAGCGACTTGGCGGCCGAAATCCCGCCCGGCTTGACGATCATTAAAATGGACTGTCGTCAGATCGGCTGCCGCGCTGGCGAGATGCTGCTTGCGCGCTTGAGCGGCGAAACAACAGACGTGTCTAGCGAGACTGTCACGTTAGAGCTCGTTAAACGCGGGAGCACATAAAGTCGTGCGCCGACAATTCTCTCATCGAATTTGGCGAGGAACTTGCAATGACACCTGAAGAGAAGCTAACTGCCCTTGGTCTGACGCTGCCTGAAGCGCCAAGTCCGGTTGCCAACTACGTACCGTATCGTTGGGCGGGTAATCTGCTATTCCTATCAGGGCAGGGGCCTAAGCGTTTTGACGGGACATATCGTCCAGGGCGCCTTGGAAGAGATATCTCAATCGAAGAGGCCTATGAAGAGGCTCGCCTCACAGGCCTCAATCTCTTGGCTGTTGCAAAATCGGCGCTCGGTGAGCTCAATCGGATCGAGGCTGTTGTCAAGTTGCTTGGCATGGTAAACGCCGAAGCAGACTTCTCTGATCATCCGAAGGTGATTAACGGATGCTCAGACCTTTTAGTCGATGTTCTCGGAGATGCTGGTCGCCATGCACGTTCCGCCGTCGGTATGGGGTCGCTGCCCAATCGAATGGCAGTAGAGATTGAGGCAATCCTTCTGGTCAGACCTTGAGCTTTTGGGAAGGCCTGGCCATTGGTGATGTCACGTTAACCTGGGGAGACCACAACAAGCCCTGCTTTGCCGATTTCAGGCGAGCACGCCCGCCGCGGCTTTCCATTGCACCATTGCGTTGAGGCGGTGAAGGTGGGTGGCGAGGGCAGAGCGGCTGGAATGGGGTGGAACGAACAAGTTTCTGACGGCAGAAAAGACCGAGGTGAACCGCTGCAGGCCGCCTGCGGACCGAAAACCCTGCATCATCCGCTCTCGTTTTCGAAACGGAACATGCGAGTTCTCAGCCCTGTTGTTCACGCCCTTATGCGACCAGTGGTCGACCCGTGACATAACCTCCCGCTTGGCGGCTCCGTAGGAGGGGAGCCTATCGGTGATGATGCGCTTGGGTGCCACGCCCTGCTTCTTCAACAGACGCCTCAGCAAGCGCTTGGCCGCCTTGGTCTTGCGGCGGGTCTGCACGATCTAGTCGAGCACGTAGCCATCCTGGTCGACAGCCCTCCACAACCAGTGCTTCTGACCGGCGATGGTGACCACGACCTCGTCGAGATGCCAGACATCATGGCGGCTCGGCGTCTTGCGACGGAGGCGGCGAGCATAGTCTGGGCCGAACTTCAGCGCCGACCGGCGGACTGTCTCATAGGAGACGAGGACGCCCCGCTCGAGCAGCATCTCCTCAACCAGCCGCAAGCTTAGAGGAAAGCGAAAGTACAACCAGACAGCGTGGGCGATGATCTGAGGTGGGAAGCGGTGACGTTTGTAGCTGACAGACCTGCTCATGCCGGCCCGTCTACACGGTCGTAGTTAAACCTGAGTTAACGTGACAACGCCAGCTTCCGCATCACGGGCGAAAAGTCCGGGGAGGGCGGCTGGTCATCTTAAGGTCCATAAATGGGTTCTGCACTCTGGATCATGCCGCATGTGAACTGGACCGGCGCTGCTACAACCGCAGTGTAAGAAAGGCGCTGCCTCGGTCCTGAAAGCCAAGGCGTCGGTAGAAGCCCTCAGCGCGGTTTCCGGCAACGACTTCAAGATGAAGGGCAGCACAGCCCACCTCCCGTGCAAAGCCGATCAGCGCATCCATGACGAAGTGCCCCAGACCCTGGCCTCGTTCAGAGGGGATGATATAGAAGTCGTCCAGGAACACGTCGCGCCCACCTAGCTCGACCGAATAGCCAAAGCACAGGACAGCGTAGCCGATCAGGCCGGAAGAACCTTCGATCTTGAACACAAGGCCATAGGTCTGGTCATCCAGAAGGTGCCCGAGGGCACGCTCGCCCTGGTCGCTGAGGGGATGGCCATCTTCTGCATGGAAGGCCCGTGCCAAGCTGAGGATGGCAGGCGCGTCCGTTTGATCCGCAATAATGAGGCGATGACCGAAGGCGTCCAGTCCTGGTGGATGTGATGTGCTCATGACGACATCATCCCATGATCGCTTTGGCACCGGGATACCAAATTGCACCAGCCGTTTTGATGCAACCTCAGCGGCGGGGCTTGCTTGAAGGAATAGCCAGCACCGTCTCCGTGAGTGAAGTCTGCCCGCCGCGATCTGTGTGAGCATAGGTGCCGGGGAGAACCTTCTCAACACGGATGCGGATTTTGCGGTAACACTCACAGGTGGCCTGTTCGAGAGCCGCGCGGTCAGTCACGACGATGCCGCCTCGGCGCTGCTCGATAAGGCCGGAGGTTTGAAGGGCACGCAGGACGGTGCTGACCGTGGAGCGCTGGACCCTAAGCATCTCGGCCAGTGTTTCATGGGTCAGGGGCAGGGTGTCCTGATCCAGCCGGTCATGAGTGGTGAGAAGCCAGCGGCAGCACCGGGCCTCGACCGAGTGGAGGGTATTACAGGCCACGGTGTGAAACGCTTGGGCGAGGAGCGCCTCGTTGAAAGCGGCTACCAGCCGTCGCAGCCGGGAGCGCAACACGAGAACCCCGCGCATTTGCTTGATCGGAATCCGCGAGGCGGTGCCTGCGACCAGCACCACATAGCGCCCGAGGGCTTCTCCGCTAATCATGGCACTCAGGAGGCCAATCAGCCCCTCCCGCCCGAATAGCGCCACTTCGGCTACACGCCCGTCCTCCATGACATCGACAAGGGAAACGACGGCATCATGCGGGAAGTAGGTGTGTTGAATGGTTTCGCCAGCCTCGTAGAGCACTATGCCCCTTGGTAGGTCGACGATCTCAAGGTGCGGTTCCAGCGCGGCAAAGTCGTTAGGCTCCAGGACCGCCAGGAGACGATTAGCTCGATGATCTCGTTGCGGAATCTTTGCCAAGATGCGGCTACATCGCTCCTATGGGTCTATGAGCGTAACGCAGAACCGTACGCTTAAGCTTATCACGAACAGGTGAGAACTGGTGATGCTGTAGGGTTATTCAACGGGTGGTAGAGAAAGGGCATCTTCGGCCTTGGCAAAGTTGAAGACTAGAGTTTATGCGGTAAGATTAGAAACGCCAAGCGGGGAGGGGCCGTATGACGACAATGACCGTCAAGTTGCGTGGCATTCCTGAAACGGAAGCGTCAGTTGGTTGGGCAGGCGCTCACTCTGTGATCGTGGACCGTCCAGAGGGACGGGCAGGTGGTCAAGGGCTTGGGTTTAATGGTGGGCAATTGCTTGGACTTGCTATCGGCAGGTGCTTTTGCAATGACCTTTACTATGTCGCTCATGAGATGGGCATCCGGCTGTCATCGGTCGCGGTTGATGTGACGGTGACATTTAACGGCAATCCGCTCCTTGCGACCTCGGCGGAGATGCAGGTTGCCATTGAGGCTGCGGACGCGGACTCAGATTTGGACGCTCTTGTTCAGCGTGCGAGGCAAACATCTATCGTAAGCAATTCAATCTCTCGTGGAGTTCCCGTCAGTGTCTCAGTCAAGTAGCGAAAAGAGCTCGCCACTTCGCATCTTGCTATAGGTTCTTCTTAGGGTCACGGTACCTGACGTGACCCTTGAGGCTATGAACGGCGGCAGTGGTTAAGGAGACAGACGAGAGAACCTGAGCCAATCAACTCTCAGGTATACCTGCCTTGCTCAGTCCTTCCGCAACAAGCGGGCCATACGGATATTTCCGCAGCATGTTCCGAACCAAGCTGACTGTGAGCGGCGGTGCAGCGAGGGATTTCCGCTGTGCTAAAAGCGTTTCCGTCTGGTCTAAGATTCCCAGATTGCCATAGCAGCTAATCAGCGCAGCGTAATGAGTAGGGACATTTGGAAATGCGACAATGCCTCTGCGAAGATAGGGAAGCGCATCCTCAAAACGACCACTGACCATGAGCGTAAAGCCGTGGAACCATTCATAGAAGCTTAGGAATGTGTCCGCCGGGCTGAGGCGAAGAGCCGTCTGCGTCTCCGCGACAGCATCATCGAACCTTCCGGCCCGAGCCAATGCCCATCCGTAGATCGTGTGGGCCAACGCAAAACTCGGGTTGACCCGCAGGGCAGCTTCGAGTTCCGGCAAAGCGCGTTCGTGCTGACCATCGGCGCTGACACACAGACCCAACATCATGCGAGCCCACGGCTCGCTAGGGTCGAGAGCAAGCGCCTGTTCCGCATGGCGTTGGGCCTCGGCAATCCCTTCTTCGCCATCAGGAAGCCAGAAGTTGTAGTATGCCCACCACACAGCCCAGCTTAATATTGCATGGGCCTTCGCATAGGTAGGCTCTATCGCAATGGCCCGTTCAAGAAGAGATCGCGCCTCTTCATTTTCCTTGCGTCCCAGCTTGCTGATTAACCCGATTGAGCGGACAACGAGACCCCATGTGCTGATGTTCTCAGGTGACTGGCTGGCGATCCGAGCACCTTCCTCGGCATACAAGTGTGGCTCGATAGCAGCGACGACACTTGCTGTGATCTCGTCTTGAACCGCAAAAACATCGTCAAGCTGCCTGTCGTAGCGTTCGGCCCAGATGTGCCTGCCACTCGCCGCCTCGATCAACTGGCCGGAGATACGAATGCGGTTGCCTGCCACCCTCACGCTGCCTTCGAGCACATACCGAACGCCCAGGTCCTGACCAACCTGACGAAGATCCACCGCCTTACCTTTGTAGGTGAATGTGGAATTGCGAGCGATCACGAACAGCCACTTCAAACGCGAGAGACCTGTGATAAGATCTTCGGTCATGCCGTCCGCGAAGACCTCATGCGCTGGATCGCCGCTCATGTTGATAAAGGGAAGGACAGCAATGGAGGGTTTGTCGGGGAGTGGAAGTGGTTTAGAGCGCTCTGTTCCGGCTGAAGCAGATGAAGTGTCATTGAGCGTATATGCTCGGACGGCCTCCTCGATATTCTTGACCTGCTGTGGTCCTCGATCTGTGAATGCAAACGGCAGGGCCTTTCGCACATACCCATGAGCAGTCTCGGATAGGCAAATGCCACCCGGCTCAGCAATGCTTTCCAGCCGGGCTGCTATGTTCACACCGTCCCCGAGCAGGTCGCCTGCGCGTACCATCACGTCACCGACATGCACGCCGATCCTAAACTGAAGGCCCTCTAACTCGGGCTTGCTCGCATTGACGGACGCAAGCGTGTTCTGAATCTCGACAGCACATCGGACTGCATCAACGGCACTCGGGAACTCAGCCAGCACGCTATCACCTGCGGTGTTGGCAATGCGGCCGGCGTGCTCGGCAATGAGACGGTCCATGATCTCGCGATAGGCAGTCAGGGTTCTGAGGGTCTGGACCTCGTCCTGCTCCATGAGGCGTGAATAGCCTGCCACGTCAGCCGCAAAGATGGCTACCAGCCGTCGTTCGACCTTGTGCTCCTGCGGACCCATTAGACCCCCGGTGCAGTTCTGGGCAGATTCTGAGGCGGGGAGGATGGCCTGTCCAGCCTATTCCGAGTTTCGCCGAGACAATCAGGAGAAGACCCGCCGGAACGGGTCTTCAAAGCTCGCGAGCCTCAGTTCTCAGGTGCTGGCTGCGAGTCAGGAACCTCGGGTGGGCTCACCTGAAATGCAACAAACTTCAGGGGTGTCTGGCCCTTATTGGTCGCGCGCATGACCGTGTTGATCGGCTCCAAGTATGCTTCGCCAGCCTTGGTAACAATTGGGTCCTTCCCCCTAATCTCGACCGTTAACGTGCCTTCGATCACGTAAACGACCACAGGGGTCGGATGGGTGTGCCATCCCCCGATCTTGCCCGGTTCAAGGGTTGCAGTCTCGACCCGCGCCTCAAGTTGGTCAGCTTTCGGGAAATTGGTGGTGACCTCCTTGAGAATGAAAGGTGAGGGCGGTGGTGATTTCTGTTGCGCCTGGGCAGATAAGGCAACGCACGCACAGGCGATTCCGAGAACGATGCTCTTCATATCGTGCTCCTCCCTGTGAGGGATGAGCATTATAGCATCAATCCAGTTCTCGTTGAGCTTGGAGTTCGAAGCCAGCTAGACCGCTAAGATCTTTGACAATCTTGGGAGTTCCCAAAGGCTTTCAGGGTATC
This sequence comes from Microvirga sp. jy35, assembly GCF_056148915.1. NCBI lineage: Bacteria > Pseudomonadati > Pseudomonadota > Alphaproteobacteria > Hyphomicrobiales > Methylobacteriaceae > Microvirga > Microvirga sp. jy35. The sequence continues at coordinate 47,875 of NZ_JBWBEW010000040.1, forward strand.
TGGCTCGGATGGAGGTCGATCTCGGGGACAGCAAGCAGGCTGGATGTCAGAGGGGCACAGTCTTCCCACCCCGTACAACTGTGAGCTTCCGCATCAATGGCGGGAGATCCGGGGAGGGCGGCTGGTTGTCTCTATGTAGACGAAGCGCAGCGGCCAGGTCATTGAGCTGGCGTTAGCTGATGAGGTCCTCGTTACAAAGCTCTTCGGCTCCATTAACGGCAGG
>NZ_JBWBEW010000041.1:0-47604 GCF_056148915.1 Microvirga sp. jy35
GGACGCCTCCCGGCCGACCACAACCAGCCCTATGGAGTCAGCTATCCCGATTCCACGCAACCGCTGCACGCTCTAAGAGCCAGTTCTGGCGATGGTCGGCCTTTGACGCTGAGAACGCCATAGCAGCCTTCAGATCCCACTCAGCGGGCCAAACAGTATGGGACCCTCAGGGCTATCGCTGCAACCTGCGTTAAGATCACGAAGGTATTACCGGCTGCGCCGGCTGGGCTGGAAAAGTGTGTTTTACTGGCCCTCTACATGATCACGGCGGACACTTACGAGATCATCTTCCAAATACGCTTAAAGGACAGAATTTCCGGTTCCATAAAGGGCCTTCTGCGAAATTCGTTTGCGCGTTGGTGCTGGTATGGCGGACAACCCCTCCGCTACATTTCCGAGGGAAACCGGCCGATCCGCGCCCCGTTCCCACCCACTTCCCCACCAGTGCGGTCCATGTCGTCCACGCCCACTGCTGAGCGGCTTTTCAGAATGACGAAATTGCGCGGCGGGTTTTCACGCGTGTATGTGACTGAGCCAAAGCGCCCATGAAAAAGGGCCGCGCTTGGTCTTGTGACCATGTTCGCAGCCCTTGAGCCCGTATTTGCCCCTACGGGAGTCTTCCTATTCCTACCTCTCCGGAGGTATGCAACAAGCATATAAACTTGAATTGGAATGTTAATCCTATTAAGAATTTAAATAATGGGCACATTTCTTCTTCCGTTTGTCGGCTACACGACAGACGGAAGAGGTTTGACTGAGTACATGGATCATACCGGCTTTGTTTTATTTGCCCCTACAGGCCGATCCTTGGAGCGCCCCTCGAAAGAGAGGGCGCTTTTCTTTTGATCGCACAGATTTTCAGGAAATTTAGCCTCGCTCTCCTAGCCATTCCATACTGGGGCTTATGCGAAAGTAGCTTGCGCTTTCAAGTGCATGGTTGCGCTGCAGCATAGGCCATCTGGTTGAATTTTTTCCCGAATGCAGGGCTGGTATAGGTTGGGTTCGCTGGAAGGAGAACCCGTTGAGACCCCAAGACCGCGACGAGCTCGCCAAGCGCCGGAAGCTGGAGGCGATCGAGGCCGAACTGGCGCGACACCGGAGAGTGGCCCATGTCACCGTACCCTTGGTTGTACTCCTGAACGCCGTGCTTCTGGCCCTGCTGGCCTACCATCTCTTCGGCCACAATTGAGCGCCGCCACTCGTGTTCCATACTGTGGGTTAAGCGAAATTCACCCTGCAATCCGCTACTTCGGTGTTCTTGAGCCTCAAGCGGGCTTCTCCGCGGTATCAAGTTCGGGGTGGTTCCGGACCAACTTTTCCCGATCCATGGCCAGGTTGTCCCAGGTCTTGGCCATCTCCAGAAGCTGATTGCGCTGCTCGCCCTCAGGCACCTGCTTGGCGAGCACCCGGCATTCTTCAGCGTGCTTTCTGTACTCTGCTGCGGTTTTTATCGTTCCCAAGGCATCTCACGAAGAAGTGCCTTTTATGGGGTGCGACGGCGGAACGGCAACAGCCCCGCCTTTGATCAGGCCAGAGCGTGCATGAAAAAGGGCCGCTCCCGATCTTGTGACCGTGTTCGCGACCCTTTGAACCGTATTTGCCCTACGGTGACGCCTGGATATCTACCTCGTCCGAGGTATGCAATAAGTACAAATCCCTAAGTCAGGACTGCCCGGTGTCAGAATACCGCAAGCAAACCTGATCTAAGCCAGTGACAGAGCGCATCTGAGCTGAATAGATGATCGTCATCGGGCCATTTTTTGCCCCTACGGTTCCGACACCTCAAGCGCCCTCTTCGGACGGGCGCTTTTTCTTGGCCGTCGCGGCCTTCTACTTTCATTCCATACTGCGCCTTCCGCGAAAGCGGACGTCAGCCGGCCAGACGCCGCCTCCACCTCATCGAGGTCACTGTGGATCTCGTTCATGGTCATCTGGGGCCGGTGCAAGGTGCTGTCTCGACCAATAATCAGCAACGGCCGCTGAGTTCTTTAACTTAAGTTTTCGTAGAATGGATTCTGCGTGAACTTTGACAGTTATGGTATCGATTCCAAGTACCCGCGCAATCTGCTTGTTAGTGGCTCCCTTCGTAAGCAGATGCAAAACTTGGATTTCCGAGCTGGACAACTCAGCCATCAAAGAAAGGGCGTTCATATCCCCTAAGGCAGGAGTACCGCCAGCTCCCTGAGATGAGGCAAGGCCTCTCCAAGTACTCTTTGTTCTATCCAAAAACTGATCGTAAGCAGCTTTTTTTCTTGCATATCCCTCTTCATCATCCAGATCGAAGAAAAGGATAAAGACGTGTTCGCGAATTGCCTCGCGAGTCGCCTGATCGTCGCGCCATGACCTGCCGCTCCTGTCCATCTGATGGTTGATGATCAGAGCTATCTCTTTCAGCAGCTCAATGGTGTCATCACACCCGAAATAGCGGCTGAGGAGGTCCTCTTCGCGAAACGACTGCTCAAGCCTATGCTCAATCTCTTGTGTGATTGAGCGTCCAGAAGCAGATGCCGCACGCTCTAATCTGTCACGCATCTCTTCGGTTGTTCTGAAACTGACAGGAGGGCGTCGTCCCTCTCTCTCAGCGGCTTTTTGAGCCATCGGTCTCACTTTCACAGTTTGTATTTAAATATACATACAGGGTCTTGACGTATGTGCAAGTGCCGTGAGAAACCACTTTTGTAGTTAAATATGCCTACAAGGAGGCATTCATCATGGAACCCGTTTGGAAGGAAGCACTTGAGGGCCTCGCTTTGTGCGTAGATCAAATGGGTCATGTCCTTGGCCTCGAACGTTCTGCTGCATACAAAGCCGTGTGGTCAGGACAAATTCCGAGCATCAGGATCGGTGGAGCCATCCGGGTTCCGACTGCTCCTCTGCGCCAAATGCTTGACCTTGATCAGGTAGAGGGTGCCTGATCAATGGCTACAACCACGCTCAACCTCCGTGTTCAGCCCTATCGTCTCCTTACGAAGACGGAGGCTGCGCATTACTGCCGTCGCTCAATCAGGAAATTCGAGGACCAATGCCCTGTAAGGCCTGTCCTCATGGCTGACGGGGATCGCCTGTGGGATGTTCGGGACCTCGATGGCTGGATTGATGGCCTCAAGACTGGAAAGTTGGACGACGCCGAAGCCATTGTTGCGAGGCTCGGATGACGGTAGTCCGGATCAAAGGCTTTCAGATCTTTAAGGACCGCCATGGAACATGGCGTTGCTATCATCGGAAGAGCCGCACATCAGTCGACTTGAATAAGGCCCCGCTGGGCTCCGCCGAGTTCTTCGCTGAGTGCTCAAGGATCACCGCCTTTGACTGCTGGGACCCCTAAGCCCGGTACGCTCGGGATGCTCATCAATGACTACCGCGCCCATCCTGCCTTCACAGATCTGGAGCCACGGACGCGTTCTGACTATCAGCGTGTATTTGATTATCTAAAGCCGATTGCAGACACTCCCCTCGTTCGCTTCGACAGACCCCTTATCGTGCAGATCCGTGACAAGGCTGCCGTCAGCAAAGGGCGAAAGTTCGCCAACGACGTGAAAGCCCGCTTTTCCGGGCTCTTCGGGTGGGGCGCAGAGCGCGGATATCTGGCTTCGAATGTTGCCTCGGGTATCAAGGATATCCGCCGCAAGAAGGGACTGCCTGACGCGAATCGACCTTGGAACGACGGGGAGCGGCACGCCGTTCTTGAGGCCATGCCGGATCACATGAAACCGGCGATAGCCTTGATGATGTTCACGGGGCTCGGTCCGAAGGATGCACTGACGCTTCCCAGAAGCTTTCACAAGGATGGGGAGATTGCCACCAAGCGCTCAAAGACGGGCTCTCCTGTCTTCTGGCCCATCCCCAATGAGTTGGCGGAGGTTCTCGGCAACGCTCCGAAGCACAATGCAACTACGCTCTGCGCAAACTCAAACGGCCTGCCATGGACCGAGAGCGGGTTTAGGGCATCCTGGCGCCCCATTCGGCTGAAGCTGGAGCAGGAAGGCCGCATTGGACCCGGCCTCACGCTTTACGGGCTTCGGAAGACTGTGGCCGTGTTTCTCCGTGAGATTGGCTACGATGAACGGACTATCGCTGATGCTCTTGGGCAGAAGACGATTGAGATGGCCCGTCATTACGCCAAGGGCGCTGATTTGCGCCCAAAGATGCGCAACGTGGTCAATTCCTTAGACACGGAACTGAGCAAACGGCGCACAAAAACTGTCAACCCTATGGGCTGAAAGTGTCAAACCCACCTGCAATCTAAATGGAGATGAAGAGAAAGATGAGTACTTACAGAGACATAGTTGGCGATCCCGGGAAGACTCGAACTTCCGACCTTCGGTTTAGGAAACCGCTGCTCTGTCCTGCTGAGCTACGGGACCGCTTGAGAGCAGGGCATTTAGCATGGTCGGCAGGGTCATTCCAGTGGGTTTCAAACCGGAGATCGGGATCGGGCGGCTCTTCCGGACGATTGCGGCGTCAGGCGGAAGGAACTCCCTACGGCCAAGCCGGTTGGTGAAGGCAACCGGAGGCACATCATGGCGCAGACGCTTCGCGATTTCCTGAAACAGGTCGAGAACCTTCCCCCAGACACCCTGCTCTGCGTCGCAGAGGTGGACGAGGCTTTCGCCGCCCATGTGGCGGAGATCGAGATCATCGAGGATGCCAAGCCCCAGAACCGGAAGGCGGAAGGCACCGAGGCGGTGGAACTCGGCAACGGCAAGGAACGGGTAGTGGTGATCCGCTGGTAGCCCCGGAAGGGCGCCGATTTCCTCGCGAAAACCCACGGATCTTGGCCGCAACAAATTGCCGGCGCTGGAATTGACTTGCCGAGGCGGCGGCATCCGGCCCCGGAGCGCCGCTCCAGGACGCCATGAAAATCGGTCAGGATCTCACCATGACGAAGAGCATCCCAGGCTTCCGCACGAACCCGGAAGGCATCCCGCAGGAAGGCCATGGCGGCTCGAACACCCATGACATCCAACGCCAGCAGGGCAAGGACGGCAACGGCGCCCAGAAGCGGCAGCAGGAGAAGAAGTCATGAGCAGCACCGGCAACCGCAGCAATCCGAACCAGACCCGCATCGCGGGCCACCAGGAGCACGACGAGCCCAGCCCCGATGCAGGCGGCAAGCCCGACATCGGCCGGCAGGGCGGCGCGACCCATCAGGAGAGCCGCGACCACAACAAGCACAACAACGCAGGGCAGAGCGGGCACAAGCCACAGCAGCACAGCCCGGAGCAGGAAAAGCACTGATCCGACCATTCCAAGCGTAGCCGTTTCATCGTGAAGGGTTATGATCCCGTCCCATGACGGGATCGACCCTGCGGATGCTGCTGGCCCTGTGCCTCGGACCTGCCCTGGACATGGGCACCCGGGAGGCTCTCGCGCAGGTGCCGCCCTCGATGCGCCGGCCTGCGGAGTGCGCCGGTAAGGCCCGACCCGACCGGCTGCAGGGCCTCACGCCGGAGGGCGATCTCATCCTGATGTCGGGCGGTCTGGCTCGGCTCGTGGGGATCCGTCTGCCCGACACCGCGCCCCACCGCGAGCAGGCCATCGCGTGGCTGCAGGCGCAAGCCGGCCATTCCGTCCTCGTGCAGGGGCCTGAGGGGCGCGACCGCTGGGACCGGCTTTCCGTCCGTATCCGATCGTCCGCCGAAACCCCGGCGCTCGACTGGGCGCACGGAACGGTCGAAGCCGGCCTCGCTCTGGTCGATGCGGGGCTGGACGGCGTCTTCTGCCAGCCCGAACTCCTCGCCTTTGAGGCCACAGCCCGCGAACGACGCCTTGGTGTTTGGTCCGATGAACGCTATAAGCCCCTTGATGCAAATCATTCCGAGCGCCTGCGCGAGCGGATCGGCAGCTTCGTGCTGGTCGAAGGCCGCATCAGGAGCATCGGCGAGCGCAAGCAGCGCACCTATTTGAACTTCGGGGGGCTCTGGGCAGAAGACTTCACAATCATCATCCCTAAGACAACCTGGAAGCAGATGTCGGATCGCGGCCTGGGCGTAGAGACGCTCGAAGGCCGGCGGATCAGGGCCCGAGGCATTTTGCAGCCTTGGCAAGGCACGGCTTTCTCGATTGTCATACCGGACATGATCGAACGTCTCGAGGGTGATCGTCTGCCACGATGAACGAGCATGATCAGAACACGTCGACCAAGTAGCACCGGAATCCTCGGCAGCCTCATGCTCGCAGTCATCCTTGCGGGCTGTTCCGGGTTCGGCGGAGATGTTTCTCTGCCGGCAAACGCCCCGCGGGTGATCAGCCCCGACCGCGACCGCGATCATGTGCGCCTCGTCAGGGCCTTCGGGGGCGAGGGCCGCGCCCCGCAGCTCCAGCAGCTCCTGACCGATGTGACGAACCGGCTCGTCATGGCCAGCGACAGGCCGGACGAATCCTTTCAGATCACGATCCTCAACTCGCCCGTGGTGAACGCCTTCGCCCTGCCGAACGGGCGCCTCTACGTGACCCGCGGACTCCTGGCGCTCGCCAACGATACGTCCGAGGTGGCCGCCGTCCTCTCCCACGAGATCGCCCACGTGACCCTGCGCCACGCTTCCCAGCGCAGCGAGCTACAGGCCCGCTCGGCCCTGATCGAGCGCGTGGCCGAGAACGTGCTGAACGATGCCGAGGAAGCGGCCGTGGCGCAGAACCAGTCCCGCTCGACCCTGGCCAGCTTCTCGCGGGCGCAGGAGCTCGAGGCGGATCAGACCGGCGTGAAGGTTCTGGCCCGCGCCGGCTTCGACCCCTTTGGGGCACCGCGGTTCCTGACATCCCTCGGGCGCTCGGGCACGAGTTCGGACAGCCAGACGGGAGACCGGTCGGCCTCCCACCCAAGCACCAACGATCGCGTCTCACGGGCCTTGCAGGCGGCGCGGCGGACGGGGCTGGCCGGCAGCGGCGAGGCCGGGCGGCTTGCCTACCTCACCGCCCTCGACGGGCTCGCCTATGGCGACGATCCCGCCGACGGCGTCGTGAAGGGCCGCCGCTTCATCCATTCCCGGCTCGGAGTCGCCTTCGAGGCGCCCGATGGCTTCAGCCTCGAGAACACCTCCCAGGCGGTGCTCGGATCCTCCGGCGACGGCGATCGCCGCCTGCTCTTCGATGCCGCCGACACCCCGGAGGGACAGAGCCTGGAAGACGTGCTGCGCTCCACCTGGACCGACACCATCGAGCCCGGCACCCTGACGACCGGCACGGTGAACGGCCTTCCCGTGGTGACGGCCCTGTCCAACGGCAAGGAATGGACCTTCCGCCTCTCGGCCATCCGGATCGGCAACACCACCTACCGGCTCATCATGGCGACCCGCGGCAACAGGGGCGATCTGGACCTGATCTTCCAGCAGACCCTGAACAGCGTCCGGCAGGTGCAGCCCGAGGAGGCAAGGCGGATCAGGCCGCTGAAGCTGCAGATCGTCACCGCCCAGCGGGGTGACACCGCGCAGACGCTCGCTGCCCGCATGCCGGTCGACCGCCCCCTGGACCGTTTCCTGCTGCTCAACGGGCTCGACAGGAACGCTCCTCTGAAGGTGGGGGAGCGCTACAAGATCGCGGTGGAATAAGAACCCTGCCGCCAGGCCCCAAAACAGCATCGGCGAGGCGGTTACCCGCCTCGCCGATCAGGATTTCAAGAGCGCCTGTGCGCCTTAGACGAAAGCCCCGGAGGCCTGGGGATAGCGCTCCACGAGGGCGCGCTTCAGCTTTTCCAGGGCGCGGTTTTCGATCTGGCGGACCCGTTCCTTCGAGATACCGAGACGGTCGCCGAGGAATTCCAGCGTCACCTGCTCGTCGTCGAGGCGGCGGGCGCGCAGGATGCGCAGCTCGCGTTCGTTGAGGACTTCGAGGGCTTGTTGCAGCCAGCGCACGCGGCGCTCCGTGTCGATCGAGTCGGTTACGGTCTCGTCGGGCAGAGGGCTGTTGTCGACGAGAAACTCGACGCGTTCCGCGGAATTCGACGAGTCGGCGTCCAGGACCGGTGCGTTGAGCGACGTGTCCGGTGCCGACAGGCGGGCATCCATAAGCGCCACATCGGCCTTCGAGACGCCGATCGCCTCTGCGATCTTCGCATGAACCTCCGAAGAGATGCGCTCTTCCCCGCCACGGGTGAGACGGGCGCGCAGGCGGCGCAAATTGAAGAAAAGGGCTTTTTGAGCGGAACTCGTTCCGCCGCGGACGATTGACCAGTTACGAAGGATGTAATCTTGCACGGAGGCGCGGATCCACCAGGTCGCATAGGTCGAGAAGCGGACCTCCCTTTCGGGCTCGAACCGGGCCGCGGCTTCCAGAAGACCCACATGGCCCTCCTGAACCAGATCGGCCATGGGCAGGCCATAATGGCGGAAACGGGCTGCCAGCGCGATCACCAGGCGCATATGGGCAGCAGTCAATTGATGAAGTGCCGCCTCATCGCGGTTCTCTTTCCAGCGCACGGCAAGAAGGTGCTCCTCTTCTCTTTCGAGAAAAGGTGCATTCATTGCAGCGCGGACGAACCGGCGGCGAACCCCTGAGATTTCTCCCATTGTGTCCTCTCCCTTGGCAGAGACACAACGAGCGAGGCCGCTAAAAGTTCACTTCTAACAGCCAAGTTCTGCAAAATAGATTCCGACCTTCGAAAAACAAGGTTTCGGACATAAAAAAGCCCGACCGAAGGCCGGGCTTTTGAAGATTCGGGAAAGCTTACGATCAGGCGGCCTCTTCCTGCAGATCGTCGCCCTCGGCATCGCCGTCTTCGGCGCCCTTGACGCGCCGCGGGGACTTGGCGAGGCTCTGCTCGATGAGCTTGAGGGCCTCCGTATCCGTGATCTTGTTCACGGCCGCGATCTCGCGCACGACCCGGTCGAGGGCGGATTCGTAAAGCTGGCGTTCGCTGTAGGACTGCTCGGGCTGGGCCTCGGAGCGGTAGAGATCGCGCACGACTTCCGTCACGGCGATCAGGTCGCCGGAATTGATCTTGGCCTCGTATTCCTGGGCGCGGCGCGACCACATGGTGCGCTTCACGCGGGCACGACCCGTCAGAACGTCCAGAGCCTTTTGGACCAGAGCCGGTTCGGCGAGCTTGCGCATGCCGACGCTGGAGGCTTTACCCGTCGGAACGCGAAGGACCATCTTGTCCTTGTCGAAGGAGACGACGTACAGCTCCAGTTTGAACCCTGCGATTTCCTGCTCTTCGATGGCCGTGATGCGGCCGACACCGTGAGCGGGATAGACGATCGCTTCACCGGACTTGAACCCAAGGCGCTGGGCGGACTTCTTGGCGGTTGTCATGCGAGAGAGGCCTCCTTGCATGGCCCTCGCCTGGACGGCGAGGGAGCTGTTGTCTCACTGGGCAGGGCCCCAGCGGAACGAGGATAGGATGTGAGTGTCACGGAACTTGACTATTCCGCTCGTCTCCCTGATGTAAGCCAGCGGCTACAAACGCTCATGCCCTTGACCAAGGCAGCAACGCTCCCTTAAGTCAAAGGACGCGGATCTTTGCTTCATTATGTGAACCGCCGGTCTGCGGGGACGGTGCACGGCTTGAGCGCAAGCGACGGCATTTATGGACCCTATCACAGGCCGGCCGAAAAAGCAAAAATATTTCAAAGCACAGCGTTAAGGGAGCCCACCTGAGTCAGGGCTGAAGCTTAGTCGCCTTCGCCGGGATTGGGCGAGAAGAACGCCTCGAACTTGCCCGCCACGCCGTCGAATTCCTTCGCGTCGCCGGGCGCATCCTTCTTGACGGTAATGTTGGGCCAGCTCTTGGCCATGTCGGCATTGAGCTTCAGCCATTGCTCGAGGCCCGGCTCCGCATCGGGCTTGATGGCCTCGGCCGGGCATTCCGGCTCGCAGACGCCGCAATCGATGCACTCGTCCGGGTGGATGACGAGCATGTTCTCGCCCTCGTAGAAACAATCGACCGGGCACACCTCGACGCAGTCCATGTATTTGCACTTGATGCAATTTTCAGTGACGACGTAGGTCATGAACGGTCCTTCGGGAGTCTGTTCCAATCGAGAGAGATGCTGCCGCTCTCGCGCATCGTGCGGAAAAGTGGATCCGGATTTCCGGTCCACACGATGCGCTCTTCAAGAATGGAGCATCGGATGGATCCAAAAAGTGCCAATCCAATTTTGGGTTCGATGCTCTAGCGGTTGTCAGGGTTGCTGACAAGCGCCCCGTTGTCCTGGCTGAGATCCAGGTAGAGCAGCCTTGCTTCCGTTGCAGGGCCCCGGCGCTCGCCGAGGGCCTCGACCCGGACCACGAGGGTGGCCCGGGGAAGTGCGATGGTCACCACGTCACCGACGGACACCGCCTTGGCGGCATTGTCGGTGCGCTGTCCGTTCAGGCGGACATAGCCGCTGGTCACCATCTTGGCGGCCAGCGTCCGGGTTTTCGCGAAACGCGCGAACCACAGCCACTTGTCGAGCCGCTGCCGGTCCTCACGCATGGCGTCAAGGCCTCACTTCTTGCTGTCCTCGAGCTGGGCCTTGAGGGCCATGAGCTTGGCGAAGGGCGAGTTCGGGTCCGGCTGCTTCTCGCGCCGGTCGCGACCGCCGTCATGACGGTTGTCGGCGCGCTTGTCGGGCCGGGGTCCGCGACGCTCCTCGCCACGGCGGCCTTCCCCATGACCTGCCCCATGACCTGCCCCATGACCTGCTCCATGGCCTGCGCCGCGCGGCGGACGGTTCTGGGGCCGGCCGCCCTCCCCCTGCCCTTCGCGGCGCTCGGGACGCGGTCGGCGCTCGCCCGCCTGATCGCCCTGGCCTGCTCCATGGCGCGGACGACGGTCGCCGCGATCCTGGCGCTGCTCAGGGCGCTCCGAACGTTCCCCCCGTTCGTGACGGCCGCCGCGGGCGTCGCGACCCTGACGGGCCTGCGCGCCTTCGTGATGGCGACGGCCCTGGCGCCAGACCTCGATCATCTCGGGCTCGGCAGGAGCCGTTTCCGCCGGGGCAGCCTCAGGCAAGGCGTCCGCGTCGGGAGCCATCGTCCCGCCTTCGGGCGAAGCCACGGCTTCGGCGGCGCTGGCCTCGACCTCCTGCTCGGAGACGGACGCCTCGGGAGCCTCGACGGCGACCGCACCGATTTCCTCGGTGCCGACCGCAGCCTCGGCTGCCTCGGCCGAGGCATTGTCGGCCGGAGCCTCCTCAGCCGGAGCGGCACTCTCACCCTCGGGTGGCGCGGGCTGGGGCTCGACGGCCCGCGGGGCCTCCACCAGCGGCACCGTTACGGCAGGACCGGGACGGCGCTCCATGACGTAGCCGAGGGACTTCAGGATCGTGGCGAAGTCCTCGCCGGCGCAGCCCACGAGAGACGTCATGGCAACGGTCGGCACGAAGCCCTCGCCATCGGCTGCGCCCGCCGGCGGCTCGCCGGGGGTGACGCCGGGACGATAGGCGATCGCAGGACGGATGAGGTCCGCCAGGCGTTCCAGGATGTCGACGCGCACGGCGCGGCCGCCGAGCACCCGGAAGCCTGCGGCCCGGTACAGCCCATGGCCGATCTCGGGATCGACCGGGATCGAGGTACGGCCGGACTGGGCGAGATGAGCGATCTCGTCGATGCCCTTCTGGTCGAGGCCGCCGTTCTGCAGCGCCCAGAGCTGGGTCGCGAGCACGCGGGGCGCCGGCTTCAGCAGGGCAGGCAGGTAAAGATGATAGGCGCCGAAGCGCACGCCTGCCTTGCGGAGCGCCGCTCGGGCTTCCTGATCAAGGCTGCGGACCTCGTTGAGAACCTTGGAACGCTCCAGAACGCCGAGCGCCTCCCCGATCTGGAACCCGATGCCGCGGGCCAGGCCCGTGAGTTCCTGGCTGTCCTCGAGCTGCAGCAGCGGGCCCAGCAGGCGCACCACATAGGCCTTGAGCCAGGCGCGCAGGCGATTGTCCACCTTGTCCCGGGCCGGACCGGTGAGATGCTCGTCCGAAAGGATGCGCAGGCGCGGCTCGAAGAGCTTGTCTCCGGGCTCCAGCTTGGCCACCGGGTCGCCCATCCACCGGATGGTGCCGTCGTTGGATAGCACGAGCATCGTGTCGGGGGTTTCGGCGAACCTTTCCGCCCGCGCCTCGATTTCGCCGGCCAGCGCCTTGCCGGCGGCATTGCGCAGGGTCTTGACCTCCGTGGTGTCGGCCTGGGGATCAGGCACGAAATGGAAGCCGTGCAGGTGACCGATGTGCTGACCTTCGACGGTGACGTCGCCGGTGGTCGTAATTTCCGCTTCGAGCATCTTGTTCTCTCTCAAGCGCCGCATGAGAACGCTCGTCCGCCGGTCGATGAACCTTTGGGCGAGGCGTTCATGGAGCGCATCCGATAGCTTGTCCTCTACCTGACGCGCAACATCCTGCCAATGCTCCGGATCCTTCAACCAATCGGGACGATTGGCAACGAAGGACCAGGTCCGGACCTGGGCGATGCGGTTGGAGAGGGTGTCGATATCCCCATCCGTCCGATCCATAGCGGACAGATGGCGGGCGAACCAGTCGGCCGGGATGGCCCCGTCCTTCATGAGAAAACGGTAGAGCTGGCCGACGAGATCCGCATGGGTCTGCGGCGAAACCTTGCGATAATCCGGAACCTGGCAGATCTGCCAGAGCCGTTCCACGGCGTATTGGGAGCGGGCCATGGCCTGGATGTCGTCCTCCCGGACCAGAACCTCGAGGGCCGTGACGTCCTCGCCCGTGGGAGCCCGCACGAGGCCATGTTCCCGCGGCTGGCTCCCAAGCGAATCGCGCAGGCGCGCAAGCGTGGAGAAATCGAGATCAGGATTGCGCCACTGCAGGATCCGCACCGGGTCGAAGGTGTGGTTTTCGAGGGCCTGGACGGTCTCCGCGTCGAAGGGCGGGCAGCGGCCGGAGGTGCCGAAGGTGCCGTCGCGCATGTAGCGGCCGGCGCGGCCGGCGATCTGGGCCAGCTCCGGGTTGTTCAGCTTGCGGAACTGGAACCCGTCGAACTTCTTGTCGGACGCGAAGGCCACGTGGTTCACGTCGAGGTTGAGGCCCATGCCGATGGCGTCGGTGGCGATGAGATAGTCCACGTCGCCGTTCTGGAAGAGCTCGACCTGGGCGTTGCGGGTCCGGGGCGACAGCGCGCCGAGCACCACGGCCGCGCCGCCGCTCTGGCGGCGGATGAGTTCGGCGATGCCGTAGACCTCCTCGGCCGAGAAGGCCACGATGGCCGAGCGCCGGGGCAGGCGCGAAACCTTCTTTTCGCCCGCGAAGGAGAGATTCGACAGGCGCGGCCGGGTGACCACGTGGACCCCGGGGATCAGCGCCTCGATCAGCGGGCGCATGGTGGCCGAGCCGATGAGCAGCGTCTCCTCGCGCCCGCGCTGGTTCAGCAGGCGGTCGGTGAAGACGTGGCCGCGATCGAGGTCGCTGGCGAGTTGGATCTCATCCACGGCCACGAAGGCAACGTCCAGATCCCGGGGCATCGCCTCGACGGTGGAGATCCAGTAGCGCGGCCGGTCCGGCTTGATCTTCTCCTCGCCGGTGACCAGGGCGACGTTGTGGGGGCCGGCCTTCTCCACCACCCGGTTGTAGACCTCTCGGGCGAGCAGGCGCAGGGGCAGGCCGATCATGCCGCTGTCATGGCCGAGCATGCGCTCGATGGCCAGATGGGTCTTGCCGGTATTGGTCGGGCCGAGCACGGCCGTGACGCCGCGCGAACGCGCCTGCGGGGGAAGGGAACGACGGGCCATGCCTGGATGTCGGGTAATGCTTGAACGTCCCGGATAACGAGAGGCTACAGGGCTGGACGCCGGAGCCGGGAGCCTTCTCTTCAAGGCAGCCTGGCCCTCGCGGCCGGCTGCGGGCTATGCCCTTATATGGGCACGAGCGCCGCTTTCGCTACCCGCAGCGGGCGCTTTCGTCAGGGATTTTCAGGTCTTATTGGACGGTGCCCGCCTTGACGGCATCATCCGCCCGCACAGCCCTGCGCGCCGGCGGGGACGCCTTGCCGTCCCCTTCCAGGGACCAGAGGGAAGCCTGCATTTCGCCCACACCGATCATCGTGCGCACGGAGACCTTCAGGGGAAAGAGCAGGCGCGGCCCCTCGACGGGAGCAAGCCACACGGACATGTCCCGGTTCTCCTGCATGAACTTGGTCGCCGGGCGTTCGGACCGATGGCCGGAGACCGGCACGTAGCGGGCATTGCAGACCAGAACCGGACCGGAATAGCCCGCCACCTCGATGGTCTTCGTCTCCGCGTAGCTGAGGACCACGTTCATGCGGGATGCCCCGTCGAAGACGGGAAGGGTCCGGTTGCAGTTGTCCGGATCGGTCAGGCTCTTCGACGCCAGGGCCGGCATGAGCAGCGCGCTCATGGGATCGACCACACCCTTCTTATCGACGGGCTTGACCGGAACCCGATCGGCCTTCGGCTCGAGGGGCGGGTCGATCTCGACCTCAGCCACCTGGCCACCCTTCAATCCCATGCGGACGCTGCGCTGGTTGTCGGAGGTCTTCGACACCACGGCGAAGCTCGCCGAGCGGGGCTTGGCCCCCGTGAGGGTGCCCGAAGCGGAAGCCTCACCCTTGCCGCCGGTCAGGATCATGGCGAGGCCGGTCAGCTTCGCATTGCCCTGCATCGTGTATTTCGACCCGCGGAAGGACGAGACCAGGTTTGCCTTCCCCAAAGGCAGGCCGGCCAGGGAGAGGTCGTACGTCACCGTGAGGGTCTGTCCTTGAGCGAACGAAGCCGTTCCGGCAAAGGCCAAGGTTGCGATAGCTGAAGCGATGAGGCGCATAGGGCTCTTCCGATAGTCTATTCTGTTGCATCGCACGAGATTCAGAATAAATGATGACCATGGTGCCGCAAAAAAACGAGGTGCGGCGTCGCACTATTCTTGACGCACACCCCCTTTTCGGCCTATAGGCTCGCACCTTCCAAGGACTTCTGGTGTCCGGCCGCGTGGGATCTGCGATCAGGCAAACCCGCGAATTGTGGTCGCGACCCTTTACAAGACGAATAGGATTGAACCCATGTCGCGCCGTTGCGAACTGACCGGCAAGGCCGTGCTGAGTGGCCACCTGGTGAGCCACTCGAACCGCAAGACGAAGCGGAAGTTCCTGCCGAACCTCTGCAACGTCACGCTCCAATCTGATGCTCTGCAGCGCTCCTTCCGCCTGCGCGTCACCGCCAATGCGCTCCGCTCGGTCGAGCACCGCGGCGGCCTCGACGCCTTCCTGGCCAAGGCCAAGGCTGAGGAGCTCTCCACCACCGCCCTGGCGGTGAAGCGCGAGCTCGAGAAGAAGCTCGCCGCAGCGAGCTGATCTCGGATTGCTGAAAAATCTGCTTTGCGGGCGGCCTCAGTGCCGCCCGTTTTGCGTTATCTGAAGGCTTAGGCATTGTCTGGAAGAGACCCGTCCATGACCCAGATCGACCGCCGCGACTTCCTCATTGCGCTCACCGCAATGACCCTGGTCGTCCTCTCGTCGAACATCCTGGTCCAGCATCCATTCACTCATTGGGGCATGGGCGACTACCTGACCTGGGGCGCCTTCAGCTATCCCTTCTCGTTCCTGGTCACCGACCTGTCCAACCGCCGCTTCGGGACGAAAGGCGCCCGTCGCGTGGTCTATGTCGGCTTCGTGCTGGCCGTGGCGCTCTCCGTCGTCCTGGCGACGCCGCGCATCGCCATCGCGTCGGGCTCCGCCTTTCTTGTGGCCCAGCTTCTCGACATCAGCATCTTCGCCCGCCTGCGCGACAAGGCCTGGTGGATGCCGCCCTTCATTTCCTCGGTGATCTCGTCGGGACTCGACACGGCGATCTTCTTCTCGTTCGCCTTCTATTGCGGCGTCGTGCCGGGCTTCGGCCTCACGATCAGCGAGATGCTGGGCCAGACGGGCATCGTGGACGAGTGCATCGCCCTCCCTTGGGTCAACCTCGCCGTCGCGGATTATGGGGTGAAGCTCGCGCTTGCCGCCATCGCGATCGCCCCCTACGGCGCGGTCCTGGCGCTCATGCGCCCACGGCTGCAGCGGCACGCCTGATCTAGGCGGCCAAGGCGAATTCGAGCAGCACGGTTTTCTGCAGCGAGCTGAAGTTGTTGTCGGAAATCAGGGAGATGACCGTCTCTCCGCCTTCCCGGTGAACCGCCACGCCTTCCATGTTGTCGACCTGATGCGAGGCCTCGCTCTCGTAGAGGGTCTCGCCGTCGACACGCGCTCCCGGCCGGAGAGCAGAGACCTCGATGCGGCGCAGGCGGCAGGCGAACCCGCCGAAGAGCGAGAACCGGCGCTCCAGGATCACGGCGTCGCCCTCGGGCAGAAAGGCCAGGTCGGTGACGTCATAGCCGCCGGTGAGAACCACCTGGAAGGTCCCCTGCCTGGATCCCGTGAGAATGAAGCCGCTTCCGCCCTCGGCGATGCCGACGAGAGCGCCGCTCAAGGCAGAGCGTTGCGGTGCGACGGCGAGCGCCTCCAGGCCACCATTGCTCGGCAGATCCCTCAGAGCCGCCGGAACAGGAATCGGAACGCCCCGGATGATGCTGCCCGCAGCATTGCGCTCGAAGCGGATGACGGCGTGGTTGCGCTCGGTGCCGATGAAGACGGCGTTGCCCGATAGCGCGAAGCTTTCCGTATCGTAGTAGCGCGACCGCCGCATCGGAACGCCATTGCTGAGGATCAGGGGCGACAGGACGGCACCGGACAAGCCCGAGAGGCGTCCATCCGCTGTCTCGATCCGGGCCTTCAGGATCTGCGCATTGTCCGCAAGGGCGATGACCTCCTGCCCGTTTCCCGAGCGCCACAGGCCGGAAAAGCCGCCGAAGGCCGATACATCGGAGCGCAGGACGATTCCAGAGCGGAACATCAGCGCGCCGAAGCGGCTGCGGTCGGGATCGGTGGTCGAGAGGCGGCTGATCGGCTGCGCGTCGACGCGGATGGCGGTTGCGCCCTTGAACGCCTGCGGACGCTGCGCCACGGCGACGCCTGTGCAGGCCAGGGACGCGACGGCGGCACCGCCGCCGATCAGGAAATTGCGCCGGGTCAGCCTCAAGCGTGAGCTCTGCGCCGAGGAGCCGCGCCACGGGCCGGCGGGCCCGCATTCTCCTCGAACAGCTCCGCAAGCTTCTCGGTCATGACGCCGCCGAGTTCCTCCGCGTCGACGATGGTCACGGCACGGCGGTAATACCGCGTCACGTCGTGGCCGATGCCGATGGCGATGAGCTCCACGGGGGAGCGGGTCTCGATCTCCTCGATCACGTAGCGCAGGTGCCGCTCGAGGTAATTGCCGGGGTTGACCGACAGGGTCGAGTCGTCCACCGGCGCGCCGTCCGAGATCACCATGAGGATGCGCCGCTGCTCGGGCCTGCCGAGCAAGCGCTTGTGCGCCCAGTCGAGGGCCTCGCCGTCGATGTTCTCCTTCAGCAGACCCTCGCGCATCATCAGGCCCAAGTTCTTGCGCGCCCGCCTCCAGGGTGCGTCCGCCGACTTGTAGATGATGTGGCGCAGGTCGTTGAGGCGGCCCGGATTGGCAGGCTTGCTGGCCTGCAGCCATGTCTCGCGCGCCTGCCCGCCCTTCCAGGCACGGGTGGTGAAGCCGAGGATCTCGACCTTCACGCCGCAGCGCTCGAGGGTGCGCGCCAGGATGTCCGCGCAGGTGGCCGCCACGGTGATCGGGCGCCCGCGCATGGAGCCGGAATTGTCGAGGAGCAGCGTCACCACCGTGTCGCGGAAGTTCGTGTCCTGCTCCTGCTTGAAGGAGAGCGGCTGGAACGGGTCCATGATGATGCGCGGCAGGCGCACGGGATCGAGCGTTCCCTCCTCAAGATCGAACTCCCAGGACCGGTTCTGCTGCGCCATGAGGCGGCGCTGCAGGCGGTTCGCAAGGCGCCCGACCACCCCTTGAAGATGGGCGAGCTGCTTGTCGAGATAGGCGCGAAGGCGCGTCAGCTCGTCCGCATCGCAGAGATCCTCCGCATGGATGATCTCGTCGAACTTGCCCGTATAAGCCTTGTAGTCCGGGCCCCGCGCCTCGTTGGAGCGGGACGGCGGGCGCCAGGATTCGCCGGCATCCTCCGACTCGGCTTCCTCGGATTCCTCGGGCAGCTCGCCGGAGGGGCCGTCGGCCTCTTCGGTGGCGCCGTCCTCCATCTCGTCGCTGGAATCCTCGCTGACCTCCACCTCGGCCCGGTCGCCCTGGCTTTCCTGCTCGGATTCGCCTTCGCCCTGCTGCTCCTGCTGGTCGGATTCGTTCTCGTCCTCGTTCTCCTCGTCCTCGGAATCGAGGGACGCCTCGTCGGCCATGTCGAGGGAGGAGAGCAGGTCGCGGATGTGGCGGGCGAAGCTGCGCTGGTTCTCGATGTTCTTGAGCAGGCCGTCGAGATCGCGGCCGGCGCGATCCTCGATGAAGTCGCGCCAGAGATCGACGATCTTGGCCGCCGAGGCGGGCGGCCTCTGCCCGGTCAGGCGCTCGCGCACCATGAGGGCCAAGGCGTCCTCGAGCGGCGCATCGGCCCGGTCCGTGATCTCCTCGTACTTGCCGCCGCGATGGTAGCGGTCCTCCAGCATGGCCGAGATGTTGGACGAGATGCCGGCCATGCGACGGGAGCCGATGGATTCCACGCGCGCCTGCTCGACCGCATCGAACACGGCACGCGCCGCCTGACCCTCGGGGGCGAGCTTCCGGTGCAGACTGGTGTCGTGGCAGGCGAGCCGCAGGGCCATGGCATCGGCATTGCCGCGCAGGATCGCCACGTCCTGGGCGGTCAGCCGCCGCGGCGGCTCCGGCAGGCGGGCCTTGTCCTGGCCCATGAGCACCGGCCGGTCGGACGCGAAGGCCACCTCGAGGTCGGGCTTGCGGGCGATGGCCTTCATGGTGCCGGCGATGGAGCGCTTCAGCGGCTCCGCCGGCGCTTCCTTCTTCTCACCTGGCTTGCGGTTCGAGATGGACATCTCACCTCCCTGACGCCCCGTTTCGTGTCATCCCCGCGAAGGCTAAGGATCCATAACCACGACAGGATGAGGATGGTTGCTCGCGTATCCACCTGATCCTGAACCGTTGGCGTTTATGGATTTCCTCGCTTTGCGCGGCCCTTCGGGTCGGGCTCGGCTTCCGCCGCCCCGGAATGACAGGGTTAGTTTTACGACAGCACCATGTTCACGGCGCTCTCCGGCAGTTCCTTGCCGAAGGAGCGCTGATAGAACTCGGCCACCAGGGCGCGCTCGAGCTCGTCGCACTTGTTGAGGAAGGTGACCCGGAAGGCGAAGCCCGTATCGCCGAAGATCTCGGCGTTCTCGGCCCAGGTGATCACCGTGCGCGGGCTCATGACGGTGGAGAGATCGCCGTTCATGAAGGCCGAGCGGGTGAGATCCGCCACCCGCACCATCTTGTTGACGATGTCGCGGCCCGACGCATCCTCCTGGTAGTGCTTCGCCTTGGAGAGGACGATGTCCACCTCCTTGTCGTGGGGCAGGTAGTTGAGCGTGGTCACGATGGACCAGCGGTCCATCTGGCCCTGGTTGATCTGCTGCGTGCCGTGATAGAGGCCCGACGTGTCGCCGAGACCCACCGTGTTGGCGGTGGCGAACAGCCGGAAGGCCGGATGGGGCCGGATCACGCGCTTCTGGTCGAGGAGCGTGAGCTTGCCCGACTGCTCCAGCACGCGCTGGATCACGAACATCACGTCCGGACGGCCGGCATCGTATTCGTCGAACACGAGGGCAACATTGTTCTGCAGCGCCCAGGGCAGGATTCCGTCCTGGAACGCCGTGACCTGCTTGCCCTCTTGGAGCACGATGGCGTCCTTGCCCACGAGATCGATGCGGGAAACGTGGCTGTCCAGGTTCACGCGCACGCAGGGCCAGTTGAGGCGCGCCGCCACCTGCTCGATATGGGTGGACTTGCCGGTGCCGTGATAGCCGGTGATCATCACCCGGCGGTTGCGGGCGAAGCCCGCCAGGATGGCGAGCGTCGTGTCCCGGTCGAAGAGATAATCGGGATCAAGATCGGGCACATGCTGTTCGGCTTGCGAAAAGGCCGGGACCTCCAGATCCGAGTCGATGCCGAAGACCTGTCGCACGGACACTTTCATGTCCGGCGTAAGGGTCGCTGTCTCGGTATGTGCCGTCATTGGGGCCTCTTCGTCTCGTCGGTGTCGTGAGAATGTCATGGGCTTCTTAAACCCCATGACGAGATGGTGCAATTTCCTAAAAGGCCTATCGGGTCCGCAAAAAGGATACCGTGTCAGCAGAGACCGGCACTTTTGAGGGTGTCGTGCGCCTTGATGATGTCGCGAAGGCGCTCCTCGAAGGAGCGGTCGCCGCCATTGGCGTCCGGATGGAAGCGCTTCACAAGGGCCTTGTACTGGGCCTTGATGGCCGGCCCATCGGCCGTTTCATCGAGGCCGAGGATATCCAGTGCGCGGCGCACCGCCCCCGTGTAGCGCGGTCGCTTGGGCTCGGGCGAGGCCCTGCGCGTGCGGGCCTGGGTGAAGTCCTCCCCTCGGAGAACCCCGAGCGGATCGACATATTCCCACTCGCGGGGCTCGGCCTTGGCGCCCTGTCCGTCGCCAGCGGCCGCGGAGTTCACCCCCATGGCCCAGGTCGGCCGATGGCCGATGACCGAATCCTTCTGGAAGGCGGCAACGGCGGTGTCGGACATGCCGGCGAAATAATTGTACGAAGCGTTGTACTCGCGCACATGCTGCAGGCAGAAGCGCCAGTACTGGCCCTCCCGATCCCGTCCTTTAGGCGCGCGGTACTCGCCCGCGGCCTTGCAGGCAGGATGCTCGCAGACAGGCCCCTTCGTCTCCTGAGGTTCGTCACAGGAGGACTTGATGCGGATGCGGTCGAAAAGAGGCGAGTTGAGATCCATGATTCAGCGATTATGAGTGGCTTCAGGTCCTGCGCCAAGGCCTGAGCGCTTTTGGCCGCAGACTCGTTCAAAAGGATTGATCAATCAGCATGACCCTCACCCACTGGATCACACAGACCTTGCAGGAGAACCTGCAGCCGACAGAACTGACCGTCACCGACGAATCAGAGAAGCATCACGGCCATGCGGGATGGCGGGAGGGCGGTGAAACTCACTTCCACGTTTATATCGTGTCTGAGGCCTTCTCCGGCAAGAGCCGGGTCGAACGTCACCGCCTCGTGAACGACACGCTGAAAGGCGCTTTCGACAGGGGCCTGCACGCTCTGGCCATTCAGGCCAAGGCGCCGGGGGAGTAGCGAAAAGCAACGCATTCTTTTCCCTCCCCCTTGTGGGGAGGGTCAGGGTGGGGGTGCCGGGGCCACACGTGGATAGGCACTCGCTCACACCCCCACCTCCAACTCCTCCCCACAAGGGGGAGGAGGGCTTCTGCATATTACTTGATCCGCTCGAGCACGCTCACATAGTTCGCCACGGCCGCGCCGCCCATGTTGAAGACGCCGCCCAGCACCGGGTCTTTCACCTGAATGCCGCCGGCCTCCTCGCAGAGCTGCATGGCGGAGAGCGCGTGCATGGACACGCCGGTGGCCCCGATGGGATGGCCCTTGGCCTTGAGGCCGCCGGAGGGGTTCACCGGCAGCTTGCCGTCGCGGTTCGTCCAGCCTTCCTTGACGGCGATCGCGCCCTGACCGCGAGGGGTCAGGCCCATGGCCTCGTACTCGATGAGCTCGGCGATGGTGAAGCAGTCGTGGGTTTCCACGAAGGACAGGTCGGAGAGCTGGATGCCGGCCTGGGATAGGGCCCGCTGCCAGGCTTCGGTGCAGCCCTCGAACTGGACGATGTCGCGCTTCGACAGGGGCAGGAAGTCCTGCGCATGCGCCGTGGCCCGGAAGGCGACCGCCCGCTTCATCCGCAGCGCCGTCTCCGTGTCGGCCAGCACCAGGGCCGCGGCGCCGTCGGACACCAGCGAGCAATCGGTGCGCTTCAAGGGGCCTGCCACGAACGGGTTCTTCTCGCTCTCTGCCCGGCAGAAGTCGAAACCCAGATCCTTGCGCATCTGGGCATAGGGGTTGTCGACGCCGTTCTTGTGGTTCTTGGAGGCGATCATCGCCAGCGCGTCGGACTGGTCGCCGTAGCGCTGGAAATAGGTGCCCGCGATCTTGCCGAACACACCGGCAAAGCCGCCGGGCGTTTCGCCATCCTCCGGAAGGTACGAAGCCTTGAGCAGATTCTTGCCGATCTCAGGCCCCGGCGTGCGGGTCATCTGCTCGACGCCTACCACCAGCACCGTCTTCGCCCGCTTGGCTTCGATGGTCTTGATCGCCTGGTGCACGGCCGCCGAGCCCGTGGCGCAGGCATTCTCGACCCGGGTCGCCGGCTTGAAGCGGAACCGGTCGTTGGCCTGGAACACCAGGGAAGCGGTGAAGTCCTGGGCTGAGAAGCCGGCGTTGAAATGGCCGAGCACCACCTCGTCCACGTCCTCGGGACCGATCCCGGCATGCTCCAGTGCCTCGTTGGTGACGCGGACGATCAGGCTCTCGACGGTCTCGGCATCGAGCTTGCCGAAGGGGGTGTGGGCCCAGCCGACGATGCAGGCGGTCATGGAGGTCTCCTCAAGGATTGCGGTGTTGAGCACAAGGTGGGCCTCTTTGGTTCATTCAGCAAGCCGGAGAATGGACGCTCAGGTATGCTTCCAGATCTTGAGCTCGGCTTCGTCCTGTCGTTCATCGATAGGCGAAGCGAATCATGAAGGGTAACCCATGCGCCTGTGCGTCTTCTGCGGCTCCAATGCCGGGCAGGATCCTGTCTATCTCGAGGCGGCCCGCGCTTTGGGCGAAACTCTGGCCGCCAATGGAATCGACCTGGTCTATGGCGGCGCTTCCGTCGGCCTCATGGGCGCCGTGGCCGATGCGGTTCTGGCGGGTGGCGGCCATGTGATCGGGGTGATGCCGCGGGCGCTGGTCGACAAGGAGATCGCCCATCGGGGTCTGAGCGATCTTCGGGTGGTGGGCTCCATGCATGAGCGGAAGGCCCTGATGGCGGAGCTCGCCGACGGGTTCATCGCCCTCCCCGGGGGTCTCGGCACCTTCGAGGAGTTGTTCGAGGTGTGGACCTGGGCGCAGCTCGGCTATCACCGCAAGCCTTGCGCGCTCCTGAATGCCGGCGGCTTCTACGACAAGCTGACCGACTTCCTGGACGACGTGGTGGAACGCGGCTTCGTGAAGCCTATCCACCGCGCCATGCTGATCGTGGAGAGCAACCCGGCTGCCCTGATTGAGGCCATTCGTGCTTACGAACCGCCCAGGGTCGACAAGTGGATCAAGGCGAGCGAGCGCTAACCCGGGATCACGATCTGTAGGCGCCGACACCCTCGCCGAGATGGGCATTGTTCGCCTCGCGTACCTTCGCGGCCTCCTCGTCATAGAGGAAGGGCAGGAAGGCGAAGCGCCGGCCCCTGGTGACACGGGAAACGGCGTGCAGGAGTGGGCACGAGAACACCACGGCGCCGCCGGGAGGAGCCTTGTAGCTGCGCGGCCCGTATTCCGGGAAACTCACCTCGCCGCCCTCGAAATCATGATTGAGGTTGATCGAGACCGCGAAGCGGCGATGGGCTGTGCCCTTGGTGGTGTTGTCCCGGTGAGCACGGAAATGGCCCCCGTCCTCGGCCGCATAGCAGGAGACGATGTAGCGCTCCATCCGTGAGGGCTTGAAGAAATGCACCCGCTCGATCTCGGGGTTGATGCGGCGGATGATGCGGTGCTGCACCTGCCGGATCAGATTGGGATCGGCAATGGTGTAGTCCTTGCGCCGCTTGTGGTTGGGGTCGTGCGCCGCGACGGTCTTGCCGTCGACCTCGCGCATGAAGCCGGATTCCTCGCCGCCATGCTCCTCGTAGAGGCCGATCAGGTGGCGGCAGAACTCGGGCTCGAACACGTCAGGGATGACGAGGACGGGTGCGGGAAGCTCGAAGCCCGCATAGTGGCTGACCGGCGGCAGGTCGCGCAGGTAAGCCATCACCTTCTCCCGGTCGCTGCCATCCTCTTCAAAGGGGAAAATCGCCCGTACGCGGAGGGATGGGTTGAGCACCATCCAGAAGCGGCGGATCGGGACGGGACCCTGCCCCGGCTGGACATTGCGCGGCAGGGCGCCGTAGAGGCGCCCGATCGTGCCGTCGAAATCCCAGAAGTGGCGGATGCCCGGGACGATCTGCCTGGCGCGGTCCTCGGACTGATCGGAAGGATCGACGCTCACGCCGAAGAGAGCGATCTTGTCGTCGTCGAAGAGGGAGCGGTGCTGGTCCTGAAACGAAGCCAAGGTCGCACGCCCGACCTCGTCCGAGCCCATGCCGTAAAAGCACAGGACGATGTAGCGGCCGGCCACCGTGTCGAAGCTGAAGTTCGGATTGCTGGTGGAGTTCTGTTTGAACCACGGCACCGGATCGCCCACCTGGAGCACACGATAGGCCGGTTGTACGGTTTCAGGAGCAGCAGCGTCGGTCATCGGTAATCCGAAATACGTTCACGGGTTTTGTAACGTTGTTCGTTATCACGCGGCTGCCGCAGCGACAAGTTAACGTTGGGACATGAGGAGCAGGGCAACCCCTGCAAGAATCAGCAGCATTCCAGAGAGCTCGCGCCG
Organism: Microvirga sp. jy35; assembly: GCF_056148915.1. Classification (NCBI taxonomy): domain Bacteria; kingdom Pseudomonadati; phylum Pseudomonadota; class Alphaproteobacteria; order Hyphomicrobiales; family Methylobacteriaceae; genus Microvirga; species Microvirga sp. jy35. The sequence continues at coordinate 24,473 of NZ_JBWBEW010000041.1, forward strand.
CGTTGTCGCCTGCGCCAGGAAGTGATGGGACACGGCCTGCGCCATCAGCACCTCGACCAGGGCGAGGGTGCGCACATTGGCCGCCGTGGTGAGCGCAAAGCCGATGAACCAGAACTGGGACGCCAGCGCCCCAAGGAAGCCTGCTCCCAGGGAGGGACGCCACGCGGCAAAGCTCGCCACCAGCGCCTTGCGGTCGAAGAGGCCAAGCCAGAGGAGGAGGACAGCAGTCTGCAGGCCGAGGCCCCAGACCAGGGTCGTGGAAGCCCGGATGAGCGCAGAGCCTCCGTCGAGGGACAGGATCGCGCCGCGAAAGCCGATGGCGGCCAAAGCGAAGAAGGCTCCCGAGGCGAGGCCGAAGAGAATGGGCCTGAGGCCCGACGAGGTCAGGCTCGTGCCCGGCTTCACGGACATGAGCAGCACGCCGCCTGTGGCCACCGCGATGGCCAGAGCCATGGCCGGGGTGAGCGGGTCGCCAAGGAGCGCCAATCCGAAGAGCGCCACCTGTACCGGCTCGGTCTTGGTATAGGCGGTGACCACGGAGAAGGCGCGCTCCTGCATGGCCGAGAGCATGAGCGCGGTGGCAAAAATCTGGGTCAAAGCACCCATGAGCGCATAGGCCAGGAAGGCGGCATTGGGTGCCGGGGGCGTTTCGCCGGTGGCGAGCCACATCGCCGTCAAGGCCAGGAGCGCGAAGGGGAAACCGTAGAGAAACCGGACCTGGGTCGCTCCTACGGTCCCAATGGTTTCAGTCAGGCGCCGCTGGGTGGCATTGCGGCCGGTTTGCGCTGCTGCGGCCAGAAGAGTCGCGGGAATCCAGAGGAGGGATGCACTCATATCGATCTTCAATCCGCGCGGCTCTTGCCACTCTCTTGCCATGGAATTCGTTAAGAAGGGGAGTTTAAGCAATCAATAAGCGGCCAAACCTAGCCAAGGCCAAGGTTTGGCACTAGAAATAGCCCAGCTGACAGGCGGGGCTGATCCATCCTCTCCTATCGTCGAACGAAGCCAAGGAGTCGTTCCGCATGAACGTTAGCCGTGTCCTCCGCGTGACAGCCTTTGCCCTTGCCGCCCTGATGAGCGGTTCGGCTCTGGCCGCCGGCGGCCCTGCGCTTGTCGTTGAAGTCGCATCCGGCCGTGTTCTCCACGCCGAGAGGGCGACCGATCCCTGGTTTCCGGCTTCCATCACCAAGCTGATGACGGCCTATGTGGCCCTCGACAAGATCCGCTCCGGCCAGATGAGCATGGATACGCTCCTCATCGTGTCCGAGGGCGCCGCCGCCCTGCCCCCGTCAAAGATGGGGTTCAAGCCCGGCACGGAGATCCGGCTCGACAACGCTCTCAAGATCATGATGGTGAAGTCGGCGAACGACGTCGCCGCCACCATCGCGGAGAATATCGGCGGGTCGATCGACGGCTTCTCAGAGCTGATGAACGCCCATGCCCAAAAGCTCGGCATGGTCTCGAGCCGCTTCGCCAACCCCCACGGCCTTCCCGACGAGCGCAACCAGACCACGGCGCGCGACATGGCGCTGCTCGCCCGCGCGCTGCTGACGGAGTTTCCGGACCACAAGGACCTGTTCGACATCGGCGCCGTTCAGTTCGGCCGCCGCATCATGCGCAACACCAACGGCCTTATCGGCCGCTATCCCGGCGCTGACGGCATGAAGACCGGTTTCATCTGCTCGTCCGGCTTCAACGTGGTGGCAAGCGCCCACCGCGACGGCCGCCACCTGATTACGGTCGTGCTAGGCGCTCCTTCCGCCAACGAGCGGACCATCAAGGCCGCCGAGCTGTTCGACCGCGGTTTCAACAGCAAAGTGAACTTCACCAATCCGGAGCTTGCGGCACTGCCGGCCTCGGGCAATGTCACGCCGCCGGACATGCGCCCGGTCATCTGCGACCGCCGTGGGCCGATGCCGCAGGAGGAAGACACTCCGGCCGTTGCTGAGACCGACAGCAACATCCCCAACCTGTTCTCCACGGAAGTGATGGCTTTTGCCGGCGCTGCCGCCGACAAGCCGGTGCGCACCGTGCTCGGGCCCCGCACCGCCGTGCAGCCGGAGCGCGTCTGGGTGGGGCTGAATCCCCCCAGCGAGGCCGAGATCGCCGCCCAGGCGGCGGCCGAAGCTGCGGCCGAGCAGGCGCGCAGGGCCAAGACCAAGAAGGCGGCTGCTCCCAAGAAAGGCAAGGCAGCGGCCAAGCAGGACGATGCCGCTGCGCAGGACGACACCAAGGCTGCCGAGAGCGAGCCCGCAAAGCCCACGGTCAAGAGCACGGACAAGGGCAAGACCCCGCCGCGGGTCAGCGTTACCGTCAAGCCGGTAACAGGCGCGAAGCCTGCGACGGACACCAAGGCCAAGGCGCCGCAAAAGGCGGACGCGGCCGGAAAGCCCAAATCCGTCGCGAACTGATCCGACAGGCCATCATTTCTCTGCAACGCCCGGTCACCCGCCGGGCGTTTTGCTTAGCGCGTCCAAAATGAAGCATCGGATCAATCCCAAAAGTGCAAATCCACTTTTGGGTCCGATACTCTGGCCCTTGCAATTCAGGGGCATCCGGGCAAACGCTTCGGGCCCTGCCACGCAAGTTTCAATATGAATCGCTCCTCCCCCGCCAGCGGCCTGCTCTTCGCCCTCGTCTCGGCGAGCCTCTATGGCTTCAACATCGTCTATGCCCGCATCGCCTCCTTTGCGGGCGCGAGCGGCTCGGCCATCGTGGTCTATCGGGTGTTCCTGATGCTGGTTCTGGTGGGCGTCGTGGCTGCGATCATGAGGACATCGCTCAAAGCCGCCAGAGAAGAGCGCGGCACCCTGCTCCTACTCGGCGTCGCCACGGCGTTCGTGGGCATCTGCTATCTCTCGTCCGTCGCCTATATCCCGGTCACGGTGGCGGCGGTGGTGTTCTACACCTTTCCGATCCTGATCGTGCTTGCGAGTCCTTTCGTGGAGGGCACAAGGCTCACGCCGACATTGCTGGGCGTCGTCGCCGTGGCCACCCTCGGCGTGGCTCTGGTCGTCGGCCCGGCCTTCGGCGATCTCGACTGGCGCGGCCTGGCGCTTGCTTTCGGAGCGAGCATCGCAACAGCGATTCAGTTCTTCGCTGCCGCACGCTGCCGCAGGACCGGCGTCATGGCCAAGACTTTCTGGATCCATGTGCTCGTCCTGCCCACCGCAGCGCTCATCAGCCTGGCGGTCGGACAGCTGGCGCCACCCTCCTCTCTGGCGGCTGCCCCTTTCGCGGTCGCCATGACGATCGGCGGCTACATCTTCGGCTTCGTGCTGCAGTTCCTGGCGCTCGGGCGCATCACGGCGGTCGCGGCCGGAATCATCTATTGCACCGAGCCGGTGGTGGCCGCCGTCTCGTCGGCTCTCATTCTCAATGAAGTCCTGTCCCCTCTGCAGATTGCAGGCGGTGCCCTTGTGCTGGGAGCCATCATGGCCAACGTTGTGCTGGAGCAGCGCCGCCTTAAAGGTGCGCCCCTGGTACCGATTGCGGATTGAACCCGATGACCAACAGCCCGATGACCCCACCCGCTCCTCTTCCGCTCACCATCCTCACGGGCTTTCTCGGCTCGGGCAAAACCACCCTGCTCAACCGGCTTCTGAAAGATCCTGCGCTGCAGGACAGCGTGGTGATCATCAACGAGTTCGGCGAGATCGGCCTCGACCATCTGCTGGTGGAGACGGTCGACGAGGGCATGGTGCTCCTCTCCGCCGGCTGTCTCTGCTGCACCGTGCGCGGCGATCTCATCGCGACGCTGGAGGATCTCCTGCGCAAGCGCGACAACGGCCGCATCATGCCGTTCAAGCGGGTGATCATCGAGACCACGGGCCTCGCCGATCCGGCCCCGATCCTGCATGCGGTGCTTTATCATCCGTATCTGTCCATGCGCTACGCCGTGGAAGGCGTGGTGACGGTGGTGGATGCGGTGAACGGGACTGCGACCCTCGACACTCACCGTGAGGCCGTGAAGCAGGCGGCGGTGGCCGAGCGCATCGTTCTCTCGAAAACCGACCTCGTGACCGATGAGTCAAAGCTTTCGGATCTGCGGAAGCGGCTGCATCAGCTCAATCCCGGCGCAACCCTGCTTGCAGCGGATGCGCCGGCCGAGGCCGTCGTCGCCGGTGGCCTCTACGATCTCGAAGGCAAGATCGCCGACGTAGCCGATTGGCTGAAGACGGAAGCGGTCGAAGAGGCCGAACGGGAAAGCCATGCGCACCAGCACGGGCATCACCACCATCACGGTCATGATCATCACCATCATCATGACGTGAACCGGCACGATGAGAAGATCCGCGCCTTCTGCCTCACGAGCGAGCAGCCGATACGCCAGGGCACACTCGACATGTTCTTGGATCTCCTGCGGTCTTCACAGGGGGCCAAGCTGCTGCGCGTGAAGGGGCTTGTGGCGCTGGCCGAGGATCCGGAGCATCCGGTCGTCATCCACGGCGTGCAGCACGTGATCCACGTACCGGCCGTGCTGCCGCGCTGGCCGAGCGAGGACCGGCGCAGCCGCATCGTGTTCATCGTGGACGATCTGGAGCGCGAGACCGTGGAGAAGCTTTGGGACGCGTTCCTCGGTCGTCCCGCCGTCGATCAGCCCGATGCGGCGGCCCTGTCGGACAATCCTCTGTCGTTGAGACGGTAGACGCTATCGGCCCTCCTCTCCCTTGTGGGGAGGAGTTGGAGGTGGGGGTGCTGGCGCCATACGTGCATAGGTTATCGCTCACACCCCCACCCCGGTCGCTACGCGACCACCCCTCCCCACAAGGGGGAGGGAAAAGCGCGCTGTGTTCCGTGAGAATTTACCTCATGCCGCCATCTGCGAGCGCTGCGCCCAGCCCGTCATGGAGCGTTCCGCGTAAGCCGTGATGGCGTACATGATCACGCCAAGCACCGCGAGCACCACGAGGGCGGCCCAGACGAGGGGCACCTCGAAGGCAGCGGATGCGCGCGTGAGCAGGTTGCCGATGCCCACATTCGACGCGTTCTGCTCGCCGATCACGGAGCCCACATAGGCGAGCGTGATCGCAACTTTGAGCGAACCGAAGAAATACGGCATGGCGCGCGGCACGCCCACCTTGAACACGATGTCCCGCTTGGAGGCGCCCAGCGCCCGCAGCACGTCCTCCATCTCGGGCTCCACGGTGGCGATGCCGGTCGCGACATTCACCACGATCGGGAAGAATGAGATCAGGAAGGCGGTCATCACCGGCGGCACCCAGCCGACGCCGAACCAGAACACCAGGATCGGCACCACGGCCACCTTGGGGATGGAGTTGAAGCCCACAAGCAGCGGATAGGTGCCCGCATTGATGAGCCGCGAGGAGCCCAGCACCATCCCGAGCAGGAGGCCGAAGCCGACCGCAAGGCCAAAGCCCGCGAGCGTCATCCAGAGGGTGTGCATGGCATGGTAGGTGAGCTGATTCCGGTATTCCCACACGGCCCAGAGAATCGTGGAGGGCGCCGGCAGGATGAAGCTCGAGATCTTTAAGGTACGGCAGAGGATCTCCCACAAGACGAAGAAGCCGACGGTGAAGACCCACGGCGCGAGGGCGAGCTTGTTCTTGGTTTTCATGTTGTCCTCACGCCGCCTGGCGCGCCTGCGCGATGTGGCCGCGCAATTCGTGAACGAGGGCGGAGAATTGCGGCGTGTAGGTGATCTCGAGATCGCGCGGCCTCGGAAACTCCACCTCGCGCTCGGCGACGATGCGTCCGGGCCGCGCGCTCATGCAGAAGATGCGGTCCGCCAGGAACGCCGCCTCGCGCAGGTCGTGCGTCACCAGGATGATCGTAACCTTCTGGGCCGCATGCAGGTCGCGCATCACGCACCACAATTCCTCGCGGGTGAAGCTGTCGAGGGCACCGAAGGGCTCGTCGAGCATCAGGAGCTTGGGCTCGTGGATGAGGGCACGGCAGAGGGAGGCGCGCTGCTGCATGCCGCCGGACAGCTGCCAGGGAAACTTATGGCCCTGCCCCTTCAGGCCGACCTGGGCCAGCAGGCTCTCGGCCTTGGCCACGTACTCGGCCTTGTGCCGGCGCAGCCGGGAGCGGTGCGGCTCCACGATTTCGAGCGGCAGGAGGATGTTGTCGAGGGTGGTGCGCCAGGGCAGCATGGTCGGGTTCTGGAACGCCATGCCGGCGAGCTTCACCGGCGCGCCCACTTGACTGCCGTCCACGATCACAGTGCCCTCGACGGGAAACTGCAGGCCGGTGGCGAGCTTCATCAGGGTGGACTTGCCACAGCCCGAGGGGCCGACGATGGCGGCGAACTCGCCTTGGTTCACCTTGAGGTTCAGGTTCTGGACCGCCGGCAAGCCGTCCTCGGCCCGCGCATAGACGTGGGTCACGTCGTGGATATCGACAAAGGGTTTCATGAGAAGCCGTTGAACCAAAAGAAAAAGCCCGGCTGGTCGACAGCCGGGCTCGTATGATCAGTTCACCTTGCGCTGATCGGCGGCCGGGAGGAACTCTTCCGTGAACACGGCATCCACTTCGGGCTTGGCCTTGTAGGTGAAGGTCAGGCCGATCTGGTCCAGGGCCTTGGCGAAGCGGGCCTTGTCGATGCCCCCGAAGCCGTTCTCCTTCACCCACGGGGTGATCATGTTCTGCTCCAGCACCATCCTGAGGCGCTCGAGCTCCACGTCCTTCTTGGCGACGTCGTTGCGCTTGATCACGGAGTCGACCGCGCTCGACGGATCCTTCACCGTGTCCTGCACGCCCTTCATGATCGCACGCAGCAGGCCCTTCACGGCCTCCGGCTTTTCCTGGGCGAATTTCTGCGAGACGATGATCGTGTTGCCGTAGAGGTCCACGCCGTAATTGCTCATGAGCATGACCACGATGTCGTCAGCCGGCACGCCACGGGACTTCAGGTTGATGAAGGAGGACATGGAGAAGCCGAAGACCGCATCGACCTCACCTTGAGCCAGCATCGGCTCGCGAACCGGGAAGCCTACGTTTTCGAACTTCATGGTGGAATCGTCGATCTTGTTGACCGCCTTGAAGATCGGCCATTGCGCGTAGGCCCCATCGGCCGCGGGAGCGCCGACCTTCTTACCCTGGAGGCTCGACACCTCCTTGCTGATGCCCCGGCTCTTGCGGCCGATGAGAGCGAAGGGTGGACGGTCGTAGATCACCATCACGGCCTTGATGTCGGTGCCGGGGTTCTCGTCGCGGAAACGCACGAGGGAGTTCACGTCGCCGAAGCCCACCTCATAGGTGCCCGACGCCACACGGGAGATCGGCTCGCGGGAGCCCGCTGCCGGATCGATGGTGACGTCGAGACCCTCGGCCTTGAAGTAGCCTTTGTCGAGGGCGACCGCGAAGGGTGCCGCCGGCCCTTCCCAGCGCCAGTCCAGGGAGAACCGCACCGGGGTCTGGGCCTGGGCAGCCGCGGACCCGAGAAGCACGGCAACACCCGCCAGCATGCCTCTGACCCACCTTGCCTTTGTAGAACGATCCACGCGCATCACCGTCACCTCTGTTTTATGGTCGGGAGCCTTGTGGCGCCCTTTTGGCTAACTGCCCTCTTCTTGACCATGCAATCAGATCGGTGCCCCGGGTCAAGTCTCTTGCCGGGGCATCTCTGCCTTTGGAACAGGCCTTTGACAAAAAATTGAGCAGAAATTCTCACGGCCAAGACTCTTGACGGCTTCAGGATCGCTCCCCACCTTGGTTCCCATCGGCGACCGGGCCCCTCTGGCAGGACGCAACCGCGACTGCGATGTCGGAGCCGATGCTTGAACAGAAGCAATCATAGGTCCGGTTATGCCAGAATTCCTGCTCATGGAATGGCTGGGGAAGCCCGTCTGGATATGGACGGCTTTCCTGAGCCTTGTCGTTTTTCTCCTCGCCTTCGATCTCGGTGTCCTGAACAGAAAGGACAAGGAGCTCGGCGTGAAGGAGAGCCTCCTGCTGTCCGCCTTCTACATCGGCATCGCGTCCGCTTTCGGTGCCTATATCTGGTGGTCGTACGAAACCGGCCTGCTCGTGACCGAAGACGGCACGCATGCGGGCATCTCCTACTTCACGGGCTTCTTCATCGAGAAGTCCCTGTCCATCGACAACGTCTTCGTGATTTCGCTGATCTTCAGCTATTTCGCGATCCCCCGGAAGTACCAGTACCGGGCCCTCGTGTGGGGCATCATCGGCGTCATCGTTCTGCGTGGCATCATGATCGCGGTGGGCGCCGCGCTGGTGCAGGAATACGCCTGGATGCTCTACATCTTCGGCGCGTTCCTGATCGCGACCGGGATCAAGATGCTGATCGTGCCCGAGAGCGATCCAGACATCGAGAAGAACCCGCTCGTCCGCTTCCTGCGCAAGCACATGCGGGTGACGAACCGCCTTCACGACCAGCACTTCTTCGTGCGGGAGCCCGATCTGAAGACGGGCAGGATCGTCACCTGGGCGACGCCGCTCTTCCTGGCCCTCGTGGTGATCAACGTCGCGGACCTGATCTTCGCGGTGGACTCGGTGCCGGCGATCTTCGCCATCACCACGGACACCTTCGTGGTCTACACGGCCAACATCATGGCGATCCTGGGTTTGCGGGCGCTCTACTTCGCGCTGGCCGCCATGGTGCACAGGTTCCACTACCTGAAATACGCCCTGGCGCTGGTGCTCGTGTTCATCGGCGGCAAGATCTTCTGGAACCAGCTCGTTGGCAAGCTCGACCCGACCATCTCGCTGGGCGTCACTCTCGCCCTGATCGCGGGCGGCGTCGTCTTCTCCCTCTGGAAGACAAGGAACGAGCAGGAGGCCGTCTCCGGCTGAGGATACTTCCACGTCATCACCGGCCTTGTGCCGGTGATCTCGCTTCGAAGAGCTCATCGGTTCTTATGATCGAGATGGCCGGGACAAGCCCGGCCATGACGTGTGTGGGCATCAAACCGGCAGCATGCCGTCGCTCTTCACCTCTTCCATCACCGCATAGGTGCGGGTCTCCTTCACGCCCGGCAGGGCGAGAAGGATCTCGCCGAGGAAGCGGCGGTAGGCGGCCATGTCGGCGACGCGGGTCTTCACCAGATAGTCGAAGCCGCCTGCCACCATGTGGCATTCCAGGACCTCGGGAGCGCGCTTCACGGCCTCGGCGAATTTCTCGAAAACGTCGGGCGTCGTCTTGTCGAGGGAGACCTCCACGAAGACCAGGAGCCCCAGCTCCAGACGGTGCGGGTCGAGCCGCGCCCCATAGCCGGCGATGAAGCCCTCCCGCTGCAGGCGCTTCACGCGATCGCTTGTGGACGTGGGAGACAGCCCGACCTTCTCGGCGAGGTCCACGGTGGCAATGCGGCCATCGGCCTGGAGAGCTTTGAGGATTTTGCGATCGGTGCGGTCAAGATCCGGCATTTTCACGGTCTCTCAGGTCAGCCACCGGATTTCTTAAGGCAGAACTCACGATTTTGCCATCGAAGCACGCCTCTTGGCCACCTATATTCCGGGAAACATCCAGAGGATAACCCGATGAGCCCTGCCCCCAGCCCCGCCCTGCCCTTCAACCCTCCCTTCGCGGAAGATGATAAGGCCATCGCGGCCAGGCTTCTCGCAGGCGCCAGGCTCTCTCCCGAGCGCGAGCGGCGGGTAGACGCGCAAGCCACGCGCCTGATCGACGCGATCCGCGCCAAGGGCGGCGGGCTCGGGGGCGTCGAGGAGATGCTGCGGGAATACGCGCTCTCCACCAAGGAGGGGCTGGCCCTCATGGTCCTGGCCGAGGCCCTGCTGCGGGTGCCGGATGCCGCCACGGCCGACCGGCTCATCGAGGACAAGCTCGGACAGGCAGATTTCGCCGGCCATGAGTCGAAGTCCGATGCCTTCCTCGTCTCGGCCTCGGCCTGGGCGCTCGGCATCACGGCGCGGGTCATCCAGCCGGGCGAAACACCGGAAAGCATCCTGGGCCAGCTCACCAAGCGTCTTGGACTTCCCGCCGTACGCACGGCGACACGCCAGGCCATGCGGGTCATGGGAAACCATTTCGTCCTCGGCCAGACCATCGAGGAAGCCCTGAAGCGGGCGGGCACCTCGAAGGGCCGCGTCTACCGCTATTCCTTCGACATGCTGGGCGAAGGCGCCCGCACCGCCGAGGATGCGCGTCGCTACTTCGAATCCTACGCGTCGGCCATCGACGCCATCGGCCGCTCCGCCGGCAACGAGCCATTGCCGAACCGCCCCGGGATCTCGGTGAAGCTTTCGGCCCTGCATCCGCGCTACGAGGCCACGAGCCGCGAGCGGGTCATGCGCGATCTCGTGCCGCTTGTCATCGAGCTTGCCCGACAGGCCAAGTCCTACGATCTCAACTTCACCGTCGATGCGGAGGAGGCCGACCGGCTCGAATTGTCGCTCGAGGTGATCGAGGCCGTGCTGGCCGATCCGTCGCTGGCCGACTGGAAAGGCTTCGGCCTTGCCATTCAATCCTATCAGAAGCGCGCCGGCTCGGTGATCGACGCCATTGCCGCCATGGCGGAGCGCCATAACCGCCAGCTGATGGTGCGCCTCGTGAAGGGCGCCTATTGGGACACGGAGGTGAAGCGCGCCCAGGAGCGCGGGCTCGACGACTACCCGGTCTTCACCCGCAAGGCGATGACCGATCTCCACTACATGGCCTGCGCCGAGAAGATGCTGTCCCTACGCCCGCGCATCTACCCGCAATTCGCCACCCACAACGCGCTCACCGTCGCATCCATCATCGAGCGCGCCGGCGGCACGGAAGGCTACGAGTTCCAGCGCCTGCACGGCATGGGCGAGGCGCTCTATGCACGCCTTCTGGAAGACAATCCGGGACTGGCCTGCCGCGCCTACGCACCGGTGGGCGGCCACCGCGATCTGCTCGCCTATCTCGTGCGCCGTCTTCTGGAGAACGGAGCGAACTCCTCTTTCGTCTCGGTGGCGGCGGACCCCAACGTTCCGGTCGAGGCCTTGCTGAAGCGCCCCGCCGACATCATCGTGTCCGCCGACAAGGCACGTCATCCCAAGGTGCCCCTGCCGCGTGATCTCTATGGGCCGGAGCGCGCCAATTCCCGAGGCGTGGAGTTCGGTCACCAGGCCTCCCTCGAAGCGCTGCTCGCTGACATTCGTACGAGTGGGCAGCAGAGCTTCAGGGCGGAGCCCCTGATCGACGGCAAGGCCGCATCGGGCACGTCCCGTCCGGTTGTCAGCCCCATCGACGGCGCGACGCTCGCAGGCTCCGTTACCGAGGCCTCACCGGACGTAGCCGACCGGGCCATGGCTGCTGCTCAGTCCGGCTTCGCAAAGTGGAGCCGCACCGACGCGACTACGCGTGCCAGGGCGCTGCTACGCGCTGCCGATCTCCTGGAAGAGCGTCGCGCGGCACTGCTTCACCTGCTGCAGGTGGAAGCCGGCAAGACCCTTGACGATGCGCTCTCCGAGGTGCGCGAGGCTGTCGATTTCCTGCGCTACTACGCCGTTCAGGGACGCGCCCTCTTCGGCGAAGGCGACCTCATGCCGGGTCCGACGGGCGAGAGCAACGTGCTGCGCCTGCGCGGCCGCGGCGTGTTCGTGGCGATCTCGCCCTGGAACTTCCCGCTCGCGATCTTTTTGGGCCAGGTCAGTGCCGCACTGATGGCCGGCAATGCGGTGGTTGCCAAGCCTGCCGAGCAGACGCCCCTGGTGGCGGATCTTGCCGTGCGCATTCTGCACGAGGCCGGCGTACCGAAGACGGCTCTTCATCTCGTTCCCGGTGACGGCCGCGTCGGCGCCCGTCTCGTCGAGCACAAGGACGTGGCCGGCGTGGTGTTCACCGGCTCGACGGAAGTTGCCCGGATCATCAACCGCACGCTGGCCAACAAGGACGCGGCCATCGTGCCGCTGATCGCCGAGACCGGCGGCATCAATGCCATGATCGTCGACGCGACGGCGCTGCCTGAGCAGGTCGCCGACGACGTGGTGACCTCGGCTTTCCGCTCCGCCGGCCAGCGCTGCTCGGCCCTGCGCCTGCTTTGCGTGCAGGAGGATGTGGCCGACCGCATGATCGAGATGATCGCCGGCAACGCCCGCGAGCTGAAGATCGCCGACCCGCGCGAGATTTCCACCCATGTAGGCCCTGTCATCGACCGCGAGGCCAAGGACAAGCTCGATGCACATGTGGCCGATATGAAGCGTCAGGCGAAAGTGCATTATGCCGGCGAGGCGCCGGCGAACGGCACCTACGTGGCGCCGCACATCTTCGAGCTGAACCGGCCGCACGATCTCGCTCAGGAAGTGTTCGGCCCGGTGCTCCACGTGGTCCGCTACAAGGCGAACGGGCTGGAGGAGGTACTGCGGTCGATCGAAGGCACAGGCTACGGTCTGACGCTCGGTGTTCATTCGCGCATCGACTCGACCGTCGAGCGCGTCGTCGAGGCCCTGTCGGTGGGCAACGTCTATGTGAACCGCAACATGATCGGCGCCGTGGTCGGCGTGCAGCCCTTCGGCGGCCATGGCCTCTCGGGAACGGGACCGAAGGCCGGCGGTCCCCATTACCTCCTGCGCTTCGCCACGGAGCAGACGGTGACGATCAACACGGCGGCCGCCGGCGGCAACGCGAACCTGATCGCCATGGGGGAGTAGCGCAACCAAGCCAGCTCGGTTTGCCACTGACACCCTCCGACGTCATCCCAGGACTTGTTCCTGGGATGACGTCTTCAACCCGGCGCAAGACGTGGATGGCCGTGACGAGCACGGCCATGACGTTCCGTTGGAGTTACAAAGCGAACGGAAAGCTGCGAACCCTCTCCCAGGGCCCTCCACGATACCACCACAAGTCCAGGGCTACGGCATCGGCCTGAAATGGTTGAAAGCTGTCCCTCAATTCCTCCAAGAGAGCCCTTGCCTGCGTCGGATCCACCTTGTTCTGAATCGTCACATGTGGGTTGTGGTTCTGCCGGTCCTGAGGCTTGAGCCAGTCGTTCCATGTCAGCGCGAAGTGACGGCGCATGTCCGTGAGTTCTGCGGATGCTAGAGCGTAGGCTACGCCACGTCCCAGTGGGCGCAGGCCTGTCACGTCGAGGCTGAAAGGCTTCTGATCCGACGTACGGTCTTCGATGTCCTGCTGGACTTTCGCGAGATACTCTCCCGGCAGGTGATGGAACAGCGTCAGGTGCGCCGGGATGAAGTTCCGCTCAGGGGGAAAATAGCGTCGTCGCTGCTCGTCGAAGAAGGCGAAGGAGCGGTCGTCGAGCTGAAGCGTGAGGATGAGCGGCGCGTGGTTGTCCATGAAAGAAAAACCCGGCTCGGGGCCGGGTTGTTTCAGGATCAGAAGTTCAGCGCCGCCTTGGCTTCGCGCAATTGCGCGACAGCCGATTCCGCCGCGTGCTTGGCGGCCGGATCGTTGGTGGCGTCGTAGTGCATCTCTGCCGTCAGGATCTCGCGATCGAGGATCTCCTGGGTGAGCTCCTCCTCCGGAAGAGCGCGCTCGGCCAGAACCGTGAGGCCGTTCTGGTTCACGTCGGCGAAGCCGCCGCGCACCAGGATCCGCCGCCCGTTGCCCGGGTTGCTGGTGATGACGAGGAAACCGGTCTTGAGGGCCGTCATCACCGGCGAGTGGCCGGCCAGAACCGTCATGTCGCCTTCGGTGGCCGGGAGCACCACGGCGTCGACGTCGCCGGAGAACAGCACGCGCTCGGGAGAGACGAGTTCGAAGTTGAAGGTAGCCATTGGAGCTCCTCGTCATCCCGGTGGTTTCGGGAATCGTTTGGGAGATACGCTTAAGACAAGAACATCCCGGAGCGTGCAGAGACGGCTCCGGGATGGTGTTCGACGCAGTTAAGCCGCTTCGGCAGCGAGGCGCTGGGCCTTCTCGACGGCTTCCTCGATGGTGCCGACCATGTAGAAGGCGGCCTCGGGGAGGTGGTCGTACTGGCCGTCGACCAGACCCTTGAAGCCCTTGATGGTGTCTTCAAGCGCCACGAGCTTGCCGGGCGAGCCGGTGAACACTTCGGCCACGTGGAAGGGCTGGGACAGGAAGCGCTCGATCTTGCGGGCGCGGGCGACGGTGAGCTTGTCCTCTTCCGAGAGCTCGTCCATGCCCAGGATCGCGATGATGTCTTGGAGCGCCTTGTAGCGCTGCAGCACCTGCTGGACCTGACGGGCGGTGTTGTAGTGCTCCTCGCCGACGATGGCGGCAGACAGCATGCGCGAGGTCGAGTCGAGCGGATCCACGGCCGGGTAGATGCCCTTTTCGGCGATCGAGCGCGAGAGAACGGTCGTGGCGTCGAGGTGGGCGAAGGAGGTGGCTGGAGCCGGGTCGGTCAGGTCGTCGGCGGGCACGTAGATGGCCTGCACCGAGGTGATCGAGCCCTTGGTGGTGGTGGTGATGCGCTCCTGCAGGGCGCCCATGTCGGTGGAGAGCGTCGGCTGATAGCCCACCGCCGAAGGAATACGGCCGAGGAGCGCCGACACCTCGGAGCCCGCCTGGGTGAAGCGGAAGATGTTGTCCACGAAGAACAGCACGTCCTGACCCTGGTCGCGGAAGTTCTCGGCGACGGTGAGGCCGGTGAGCGCGACGCGGGCGCGGGCGCCCGGGGGCTCATTCATCTGGCCGTACACGAGGGCGCACTTGGAGCCGGCAGCCGAGCCGTTCTCGTGCGGATTGACGTTCACCTTGGACTCGATCATCTCGTGATAGAGATCGTTGCCCTCACGGGTGCGCTCGCCGACGCCGGCGAACACGGAGTAGCCGCCGTGGGCCTTCGCGACGTTGTTGATGAGCTCCATGATCAGCACGGTCTTGCCGACGCCGGCACCGCCGAAGAGGCCGATCTTGCCGCCCTTGGCATAGGGCGCGAGCAGGTCGACGACCTTGATTCCCGTCACGAGGATCTGACCCTCGGTGGACTGCTCGGCGTAGGAAGGAGCCGGCTGGTGGATGGCGCGGATGCCTTCACCCACGATGGGACCAGCCTCGTCCACCGGCTCGCCGATGACGTTCATGATGCGGCCCAGGGTAGCGGTGCCGACGGGCACCGAGATGGGCGCGCCCGTGTCGGTGACCGGCTGGCCGCGGACGAGGCCCTCGGAGGTGTCCATGGCGATGCAGCGCACGGTGCTCTCGCCGAGCTGCTGCGCCACTTCGAGCACGAGGCGGTTGCCGCCGTTCGTGGTCTCGAGAGCGTTGAGGATCTCCGGCAGGTGGCCTTCGAACTGCACGTCGACGACGGCGCCGATGACCTGCGTGATGCGGCCGGTCGCGACGCGCGGGGTAGTGGCGGAATTGGCCATGTGTGGCTCCTCTCGGATGCTTGTCAGAGCGCCTCGGCGCCCGAAATGATTTCGATCAGTTCCTTGGTGATCATCGCCTGACGGGACCGGTTATAGGTCATCGTCTGCTTCTTGATCATTTCGCCCGCGTTGCGGGTCGCATTGTCCATGGCGCTCATGCGGGCGCCCTGTTCGGAAGCGGCGTTCTCGAGCAGCGCGCGGAAGATCTGCACGGTGAGGTTCCGCGGCAGGAGCGTCGCCAGGATCTCGCCTTCCTCGGGCTCGTAGTCGTAGACCGCGTCGGACGAGCCGGCGCCGGCCTCGATCTGGGCCGGGATGATCTGCTGCGCCGTCGGGATCTGGGCGATCACCGAGCGGAAGCGCGAGTAGAACAGGGTCGCCACGTCGAACTCGCCCGCCTCGAAGCGGGCAAGCACCTTCTGGGCGATCATGTCGCCCTGCTCGAACCCGAGCTGGCGCACGGAGCGCAGGTCGACGAGCTCGATGATTTGCTGGGCGAACTGGCGACGCAGAATGTCGTAGCCCTTCTTGCCCACGCAGATGATCTTGACCGTCTTGCCCTCGGCCATCAGCCGGTTGGCATGGTCGCGGGCAAGACGCGCGATCGAGGAGTTGAACGCGCCGCAGAGGCCGCGCTCGGCGGTGCAGACGATCAGCAGGTGAACCCGGTCGGAACCGGTGCCGGCCAGCAGTCGCGGCGTCTCGGGCCCGACGACGATGCCGGACGCGAGGTTGCCGAGCACCGAGGACATGCGCTCCGCATAGGGGCGCGCGGCTTCAGCCGCGGTCTGCGCGCGGCGCAGCTTCGCGGCGGCCACCATCTGCATGGCCTTGGTGATCTTCTGCGTCGCCTTGACCGAGGCGATGCGGTTACGAAGGTCTTTCAAGCTCGGCATCGAGCGGCCCTACCCTCTCCGGAAATCCGGCTGGATCCTAGGAAAACGGAGTCTTTACGAGAAAGACTTGGCAAAGTTCTGGACGACGTCCTTGAGCTTCGCCTCCGAGTCGCTCGACAGGTCCTTCGAAGCCCGGATGGCATCGAGGATATCGGCGTGCTTGCCGCGCAGGAGCGAGAGCAGCCCGTCCTCGAACGCCCGCACCCGGTTGAGGGGCAGGGTGTCGAGGTAGCCGTTCACGCCGGCATAGATCACGGCGACCTGCTCTTCCATCTTCAGCGGCGAGAACTGCGGCTGCTTCAGGAGCTCGGTCAGGCGCGAACCACGGTTCAGCAGGCGCTGGGTGGTGGCATCGAGGTCGGAGCCGAACTGGGCGAAGGCCGCCATCTCGCGGTACTGCGCCAGCTCGCCCTTGATCTTGCCCGCGACCTTCTTCATCGCCTTGGTCTGGGCCGAGGAGCCCACGCGCGACACGGAGAGGCCGACGTTCACCGCCGGGCGGATGCCCTGGTAGAACAGGTCCGTCTCGAGGAAGATCTGGCCGTCGGTGATCGAGATCACGTTGGTCGGAATATAGGCCGACACGTCGTTGGCCTGAGTCTCGATGACCGGCAGAGCGGTGAGCGAGCCCGCGCCCTGGCTGTCGTTGAGCTTAGCGGCACGCTCGAGCAGGCGGGAGTGCAGGTAGAACACGTCGCCCGGATAGGCCTCGCGGCCCGGCGGACGGCGCAGCAGCAGCGACATCTGGCGGTAGGCGACGGCCTGCTTGGACAGGTCGTCGTACACGATCACGGCATGCATGCCGTTGTCGCGGAAGAATTCGCCCATGGCGCAGCCCGAGAAGGGCGCCAGGAACTGCATCGGAGCCGGGTCGGATGCGGTGGCCGCGATGATGATGGAGTATTCCAGCGCGCCCTGCTCTTCGAGCACCTTCACGAACTGGGCGACCGTGGAGCGCTTCTGACCGACCGCGACGTAGACGCAGTACAGCTTTTGGCTCTCGTCGTCGCCCTGGTTGAGCGGCTTCTGGTTGAGGATCGTGTCGAGCACGACGGCGGTCTTGCCGGTCTGGCGGTCGCCGATGATCAGCTCGCGCTGGCCGCGGCCGACCGGGATCAGGGCGTCGATGGCCTTGAGGCCCGTCGCCATCGGCTCGTGCACCGACTTGCGCGGAATGATGCCGGGAGCCTTCACGTCCACGCGGCGGCGCTCGGTGGACTGGATCGGGCCCTTGCCGTCGATGGGGTTGCCGAGCGCGTCGACGACGCGGCCGAGCAGGCCCTTGCCGACCGGCACGTCCACGATGGCGCCCGTGCGCTTCACGGTCTGGCCTTCGGCGATCTCGCGGTCGGAGCCGAACACCACGACGCCGACGTTGTCGGTCTCGAGGTTGAGGGCCATGCCGCGCACGCCGCTCTCGAATTCGACCATCTCGCCGGCCTGAACCTTGTCGAGGCCATAGCAACGGGCGATACCGTCACCGACGGACAGAACCTGCCCGACTTCGGTGACTTCAGCTTCGGTACCGAAGTTCTTGATCTGCTCTTTGAGGATCGCGGAGATCTCAGCGGCTCGAATGTCCATCAGTGGACCTCTTTCATCGCTAGACGAATGGAATTGAGTTTGGTGCGCACCGAGGCATCCACCATGCGGGAGCCCATCTTCACGATGAGACCGCCGATGAGGCTCGGGTCGATTTTGACGTCGACAGCGACGTCAGCCTTGGCGACGTCGCGCAGCGCCGCCTTGATTTCGTTCAGCACGGTGTCGGACGGGGCCTCCGCCAGGGTAACCTGCGCCCGGACGATGCCCTTGGCGTCGGACACCAGATTCTGGAAGGCGCGGATCATGTCCGGCAGGACGAAGAGCCGGCGCTTGGAGGACACGAGGCGGATGAAATTGCCCGCAAGGCCCGTGATGCCGACCTTGTCGAGGATCGCACCGATCGCGTTCGACTGCTCCTCACCCGTGAAGATGGGATTGGTGATCAGGCGCTGCAAGTCGTCGCTGCCGCGGATCAGCTGGTCGAAGCGGGCGAGATCGCCGGCGACGGCGTCCACGGCGTTCGCTTCGCGGGCGAGCTCGAACAGTGCCGAAGCATAGCGCAACGCTACGCCCGACAGGAGGGGTCCTTCTTGGGAACCGCTTTGCGCCACGTAACCATCTCTCTCGTGTCATAACGGGCCTCGGACCGGGAAAGCCTGCGAACGCGGCATCCGGGAGACCCGTCAGGTGTGGAAATGAGCCTGGGGCGGGAGCCTTCTCCGCCCGTCAGGCGAGGGTGCACTAGCATGGGTTTTTACGAGGCGCAAGGCGAGCTGGGCCCTGTTTGGCCGGGAAAAACCGGGTGCCTGCCGGGGTGGGGCCTAAAGTTCCAGGGTGGCGACTTCGCAGTTCGCCAGGAAGCGGCCGGTGAGCCGGCTGAAGAAGGTGCCGTGGCCCACCACGGCGATCGTGGATTCCGGCCGCTCGGCGAGCCATGTCCGGAACCGCTCGACCCGCTCCTCGAACACATGGGCCGGCTCGTAGACGAAGCCCCGCTCGTTCACCTCGCCCTCGTTGTGCCACCAGACCTCCTCCAGATGGCCGAAGTGCAGGTGGGGGAAATCCTGGGCCAGATGGGAGACGGCGCGCCCCACGTCGCAGCTGCTCTCCAGGTGCTCCCGGTGAAGGCATTCCACCAGAATCGTCGGCGCGGCCGGATGATCCCCGAACAGCCCCATGGTGGTCTGGATCGCCCGGGTCAGCGGCGAGGTCACAATGAGTTCATAGGGATACTGGCGCAGCTCCGGCGCCCGCTCGGCCACCTGCTGCCGGCCAAGCTCTGTCAGGGGCGCATCGAAATGCCCCGGATCCTCCCCGTGCTCAACCCAATGGGCATTGAAGGTGGACTGGCCGTGGCGAATGCAATGAACGATCTTGGGCATGGTACCTGTCTTGATGATGTATTCGTTTAGAGAAAGCTCTGCGGATCCACATCGATGGAGACCCGCGTGTTCCCGCGGACCTTGGGGCAGCGAGCCATCCAACTCCGCAAGTAACCCTGGAGGTCCACCTCCCGTTCGGTCTTGACCAGCAGCCGGAAGCGGTAGCGGCCCCGGATTAGGGCGAGCGGGGCTTCGGCGGGCCCAAGCACCGTGACGCCGGGCGGCGGCTCCGCCACCAGCGCCATGGCGCGGGCATGGGCCTCCGCCGCCTCGCGCTCGGCGGCCGAGACGATGAGGGAGGCCAGGCGCCCGAAGGGCGGCAGCCCGGCCATCTCGCGCACCCGGGTCTCCTCCTCGTAGAACCGCTCCGCATCGCCGGAGATCAGGGCCGCAATGACCGGATGGTCCGGCTGCCAGGTCTGGACCAGAGCCCGTCCGGGCTTTTCGCCGCGCCCGGCGCGGCCCGTGACCTGCTGCAGCATCTGGAACGTGCGCTCGGCCGCCCGGGGATCGCCCGATGTGAGGCCGATATCGGCGTCGAGCACGCCCACCAGGGTCATGAGCGGGAAGTTGTGGCCCTTGGCCACGAGCTGGGTGCCGATGACGATGTCGAACTCGCCCGCCGCGATGGCGGCCAATTCCGCCCGCAGCCGCTCGGTGCCGCCGGGAAAATCGCTGGAGAGCACGATGCAGCGCTTGTCCGGGAACAGCGCCGCCGCCTCTTCGGCGATCCGCTCGACGCCGGGGCCGCACGGCACCAGGGAATCGACGCTGCCGCACTCGATGCACGCATGCGGCGTGCGCTCCACATGGCCGCAATGGTGGCAGACGAGGGAGCGACGGAACCGGTGCTCCACCAGCCAGGAGGAGCAGTTCGGGCATTCGTAGCGGTGGGCGCAGGCTCGGCAGAGGGTGAGCGGGGCGTAGCCGCGCCGATTGAGGAAGAGCAGGGCCTGCTCGCCGCGGGCGACCGTGTCTTCCACGGACATCACCAGGGTCGGCGAGAGCCAGCGCCCCTTCGGAATGGCTTCCTTGCGCAGGTCCACGGCCCGGATCTGCGGCAAGGAGCGGCCGCCGAAGCGTTCGGGCAGGCGCACATGGCGGTAGCGCCCGCGCTCCACGTTGACCCGGCTCTCGATGGACGGCGTGGCCGAGGCTAGGATCACGGAGGCGTTCTCGATCTTGCCGCGCACCACCGCCATGTCGCGGGCATGGTAATGCACCCCGTCGTCCTGCTTGTAGGCGGTCTCGTGCTCCTCATCGACCACGATCAGGCCGAGATCCGCGTAAGGCAGGAACAGGGCCGAGCGGGCGCCGGCCACCACCTTCGCCTCGCCCGAGGCGATGGCCGCATACATCCGCTCGCGCCTGCGGCCCGTGACGCCGGAATGCCAGGTGGCGGGCTTCACCCCGAAACGGGCGGCGAACCGGTCGAGGAATTGGGCCGTGAGTGCGATCTCGGGCATCAGGATCAGGGCCTGCCGGCCTTGGCGCACGGCCTCGGCCACGGCCTCGAAGTAAACCTCGGTCTTGCCGGAGCCCGTAACGCCCTCCAGCAGGATCACGGGCGGATGCTCCTCGCCCATGGCGGCGACGAGCTTTTCCGCCGCCTCGCCCTGGCCGTCGGAGAGAGCGGTGTCGCCAAAGGCGGGGTCGGGCATCCCGGCCACCGGCTCGGCCAGAAGCGCCACCGTCTCCAGGGTTCCCTCGTCGATCAGCCCGTCGATGACACCGTTGCTGACGCCGGCCGCGTGGGCGAGCTCGCTCTTGAGCCGCACGGCGCCATCCTGGGCGATCTCGACCACCTTCTGCCGTGCGGGCGTCATGCGCTTCGGCAGAGCGCCGGCCAGCCGCACCCCGACACGGGCGACCTCCTGCCGGTCGGCATCGGGAATCTTGAGTCCCATGGCAAGGGCCGAGCCCTTGGGCGCAAGCGTATACCAGGCAATCCAGTCCAGGAACTTGCGCATCTCGGGCGACAGATTCGGCGCATCGACGACGCCGGAGACCTTCTTCAGGTTGCCGCCCTGGCCCTCCCGCAACCCCCAGACGACGCCCACCACCTCACGGTTGGCGAGCGGCACCTGCACCACGTCGCCCTCCTCGAGGCCGAGGCCCTCCGGCACGGCATAGGAATAGGCCGTGTCCAGCGCCAGCGGGATGAGGACATCGACGATCTTGGCGGCCATCAGAATGCGGGAACGAGCAACGAAACCATGGCGACAGCTTAGACCCGATTTCCCTTCTCGAAAGCAAGCATGGTCCAGCTCACATCCCTGCGGCCAAGCATATCGGCAAACTCGTAGCGTTGGAGGAGTGAGAGGCCGGTGGCCTGCGCCTGCGACACCAGCGGATCGATGGGCACCGCGAACATCCGCCGACCGGCAGGCACGGGCCCTTTGCGAACGGTCATGAAGATCCGCCCCCCGGGAGCAAGCAGCTCCGCGATCCGCGGCAGGGCGCGGGTGCGCTCCGCCGCATCGAGATGCATCCATACGGCCGTCATCAGAATGAGATCGAACCGCACCGGACCGGCGTGGACCCTGGCCAGGTCCGGCAGGGAATCGTCGATCCAGACGATGTTCGAATCGGGATGAAGCCGCTGTGCATGGGCTCGCAGCTCGGCTGTCGGCTCGACCGCATGAACCTGAAACCCAAGCCGCGCCAGGGCCGCTGCGTCACGCCCCGTGCCGGTACCGACATCCATGGCCCGGCCACCGTCGGGCAGAAGATCCAAGAGCGGGCCATAGAGATCCTGGAACACCACACTTTCATAGGAATCGACGAGGCTGTCAGCCTGTTCGCCGTACCCTTCCGTTCCCGGAATGCTGCCCCTGTCCTGGTTCATCCTGTCCTGGTTCATGCGGATGCTCCCTCTTGCTGTTAAGGTGTCAGTAGCCCTCCGGCTTCATGGTTTGGCAAGATCGAAGGCGGATATTGTGACTGTGGCAGACGCACAAAACACAACCTCCATTCTCGATCTCGTCTTTCCCGGCGCGGACGACACCCGCACAGAGGCGATGGCATGGCTTGCCTCCCTGGCCAAGGAGCGGCGGCTCTCGGGAAAGACGGTCGAGGCCTATGCGCGGGACCTGCGGCAGTTCCTGGCCTTCCTGACGAATCATCTCGGCGAGCCGCCGGGGGTCAAAGGGATCCTGGGCCTGAAACCCTTGGACATCCGCGCTTTCCTGGCGGCCCGTCGGATGGATTCGGTGGGAAGCCGCTCGCTGATGCGCCAGCTTGCGGCCCTGCGCTCCTTTGCCCGGCATCTGGAGCGGGAGGGGCACGGCACCGCCTCGGCCTTTGCGGCGATTCGCACCCCCAAGGTGGACAAGAACCTGCCGCGCCCCCTCTCCGCCGCCTCGGCCGTCGCCGTGACGGATGCGGAAACCAGAGCGGGAGAGAACCGCAAGCCCTGGATCCTGGCGCGGGACGCGGCCGTGCTGTCGCTGCTCTACGGAGCGGGGCTGCGCATTTCCGAGGCGCTCGGCCTGCAGCGCCGGGACGCGCCCGTGAACGGCATCGATGCCATCACCGTCACCGGCAAGGGGGCCAAGATGCGCAGCGTGCCGGTGATTCCGCCGATCCAGCGGGCCGTGGAGCAGTATCTGGAACTCTGCCCCTATGCGGTCCCGCCCGAGGGACCGCTCTTCGTCGGGGCCCGCGGCGGGCCGCTCTCGCCCCGCATCATTCAGCTGGCCGTGGAGGAGCTGCGCGGCGCGCTCGGCCTGCCCGACAGCGCCACGCCCCATGCCCTGCGCCATTCCTTCGCCACGCATCTGCTGGCCAAGGGCGGCGACCTGCGGGGCATTCAGGAACTCCTGGGCCACGCCTCGCTCTCGACCACGCAGCTCTACACGAAGGTGGATGCGGCCCGGCTGTTGGATGCGTTCAACGCCGCCCATCCGAGGGCACGGGTGAAATAGCTTCCAATCCTCATCCCGGACGGCGGAGCCGATCCGGGATCGTATGCGGGATCAGGCGCTGGATCCTCACCGCTGTCATCCCCGCGCAGGCGTGGATCCATAACCACGACGTCTCAGAAAGAGACGAGCAGCGTCGTGCATTGATTTTACAATGTCGGCGGTGATGGATC
>NZ_JBWBEW010000042.1:0-45048 GCF_056148915.1 Microvirga sp. jy35
GTCATCACCGGCCTTGTGCCGGTGATCTCGATTGAGAAGACCGCGGCGCCTTACATCATCGGGATGGCCGGCACAGGCCCCCCGGCCTCACGGCCGCCGGGGATGACACCAGGTGTCACTCGTGCGATTTCAGAAGAGAGGAGAGGTGGCGGCTTCCGCCCCATTCCCCTTTCCGCCCGTTTCGCGCATAGATAAGGCCATGCCCTTCCGCCTGTTGCGTTCCTTCTTTCCGGTCCTGACCATCGCCCTGGCTGTCGCCAGCTGCGGATACATCCCCCGGCAGGTGGCGGGCCTGTCGGTCGATGCGTCCTGGGACGCTCTGCCTTTGCGGAAATGGCTGGCCGAGGATCGGTCGGAGCCTGTTGCGCTGGCCTTCTGCGCCCCACCCGAATGCGGGCCTGGCCTCGCCGTGAGTGTTGTTCGTCTGAGCGGCAAGGACGCGGACATCACGGAAGCCGTCCTGCAGGACCCCGAGCGTTTGGCCCGCGCCCTGCGCTCGCCGGCAGGTCGAAACAAGCCGGTCAGGACGCACATCACGGTCGAGCGCCTGACGGACGGTCGCTATCCGGGCTTTGCCATCGACCTCGCCCCGGCCGATGGCAGCAAGCGTCCGGCCTACGGCGCCGCCTTCGGCAGGCGCGAGGGCGAGGCCCTGTCGGTGGTGCTGGTGATCGGCGAAGTTCAGGATGCCGTGCGTGAAACGGCCAAGCAGGTCGCCGCCCGCGAATTGGGCTCCTGAGGCCTGCCGCACGATATTACGGTGGACCGGCTTCCACTTCACCGGATCGTGCTTCGAAGGCGTTGTTTCTTGAAGTCTTTGCCTTTATGGCGTGGGGCACATCTTGAAACAGCCGAGGCCCCCATGAAAGCGCGTGTCACCGTGACCCTCAAGAACGGCGTTCTCGACCCCCAAGGCAAGGCCATCGAAGGCGCCCTCAAGTCCCTCGGTGTCGAGGGCATCGACGGGGTGCGCCAGGGCAAGGTCTTCGACATCGAGCTCGGCACCGCCGACAAGGCCCAGGCCGAAGCCCAGCTCAAGGCCGCCTGCGAAAAGCTGCTGGCGAACACCGTCATCGAGAATTACCGCGTCGAGATCGCGTGAGGCTTCCATGAAATCCGCCGTCATCGTCTTCCCCGGCTCCAATCGCGAAGGCGATGTGCTGCGGGCGCTGAAATCCGCCGGCTCTCAAGCTGAGAAGGTCTGGCATGCCGAGACCGAGCTGCCGCAGGGCACGGACCTTGTGGTCCTTCCGGGCGGCTTCTCCTACGGCGACTACCTGCGCTGCGGCGCCATCGCCGGCCGTGCCACGGTGATGGATGCGGTCCGCGCCCATGCGGCGCGCGGCGGCCTGGTGCTCGGCATCTGCAACGGCTTTCAGATTCTTTGCGAATCCGGGCTTCTGCCGGGCATCCTGATGCGCAACGCGAACCTCAAGTTCATCTGCCACCGCCAGTTCCTGCGGGTCGAGCGCAACGACACCGCCTTCACGAAGGCTTATGCCAAGGGGCAGGCCATCGACGTCTGCGTGGCTCATGGCGAGGGCAACTACACGGCGGACGAGGAGACCCTGAAGCGCCTCGAAGGCGAAGGCCTGGTGGCCTTCCGCTATTCAGATGCTCAAGGGCACATCACGACGGACGCCAACCGCAACGGCTCCATGAACGCGATTGCGGGCATCTACTCCGACAAGCTCAACGTGCTGGGCATGATGCCTCATCCGGAAAATCTGATCGAAGACCTCGTGGGCGGCACCGACGGGCGCGGCCTGTTCGAGAGCCTCGTGTCGAGCTTCTCGAAAGCGGCCTGATACCGAAAGCTGGGACGAGGTGCCCCGCAGCCTTGGTGTCTGACCGATAAAGAAGTATGGCGCGTGTTTCCCCTCCCCCTTGTGGGGAGGGGTGGTCGCGCAGCGACCGGGGTGGGGGTGTTGGCGCTGAACTGGACCAGCGAGACGCTCACACCCCCACCTCCAACTCCTCCCCACAAGGGGGAGGAGGGCTGCCGGCGCTTTTCCGGCCAGACATGAGGACACCTGATTGTCCATTCCCTCTCCCGCACGGGAGAGGGTAACAAAGCGAGACCCCGATGATCCGCAACGACGTCGCCATCACCCCGGAGCTGGTCAAGGAGCACGGGCTGAAACCCGATGAATACGAGCGCTTCGTGAACCTGATCGGCCGCGAGCCGACCATCACCGAGCTCGGCATCGTGTCGGCCATGTGGAACGAGCATTGCTCGTACAAGTCGTCCCGCATCCACCTGCGCGGCCTGCCCACCAAGGCTCCTTGGGTCATCCAGGGTCCCGGTGAGAATGCGGGCGTGATCGACATCGGCGATGGGCTCGCCTGCATCTTCAAGATGGAGAGCCACAACCACCCGTCCTTCATCGAGCCTTATCAGGGTGCGGCGACGGGGGTAGGCGGCATCCTGCGCGACGTGTTCACCATGGGGGCGCGGCCGATCGCGGCGCTGAACTTCCTGCGCTTCGGCGAGCCGGATCATCCGAAGACCCCGCACCTCGTCTCGGGCGTGGTGGCGGGCATCGGCGGCTACGGCAATTCCTTCGGCGTGCCCACCGTCGGCGGCTCCGTGGGCTTCGACAAGCGCTACAACGGCAACATCCTGGTCAACGCCATGGCGGTGGGCCTCGCCCGCACCGACGAGATCTGGTACGCGAAGGCCACCGGCATCGGGAACCCGATCGTCTATCTCGGCTCCAAGACCGGCCGCGACGGCATCCACGGCGCCACCATGGCGTCGGCCGAGTTCGACGATGCGTCCGAGGAGAAGCGCCCAACCGTGCAGGTGGGCGACCCCTTCGCCGAGAAGCTGCTGCTGGAGGCCTGCCTCGAACTGATGAAGTCGGGCGCCGTCATCGCGATCCAGGACATGGGCGCGGCGGGGCTGACCAGCTCCGCGGTCGAGATGGGCGCGAAGGGCAATCTCGGCATCGAGCTCGACCTCGACAAGGTGCCCTGCCGCGAGGAGGGCATGACGGCCTACGAGATGATGCTGTCCGAGAGCCAGGAGCGCATGCTCATGGTGCTCAAGCCCGGCATGGAGAGGCAAGCCGAGGCCATCTTCCACAAATGGGGCCTCGACTTCGCGGTGATCGGCAAGACCACCGATACGCTCCGCTTCGTCATCAAGCATCAGGGCGAGGTCAAGGCGGATCTGCCGATCAAGGAGCTCGGCGACGAGGCGCCGCTCTACGACCGCCCGTGGGTGGAAAGTCCCAAGCAGCCGGTGATCGCGCCAGACAGCGTCAAGGCGCCGATGTCGGAAGCGGAAGCGCTCCTGAAGCTCGTGGGCTCGCCGGACCAGTGCTCCAAGCGCTGGGTCTGGGAGCAGTACGACCACCTGATCCTCGGCAACACGGTCCAGACGCCGGGCGGCGACGCGGCCATCGTGCGCGTGGAGGACGGGCCGAAGGGCCTGGCGCTCACCACCGACGTGACGCCGCGCTACTGCGAGGCCGACCCGTTCGAGGGCGGCAAGCAGGCGGTGGCGGAGGCCTGGCGCAACATCACGGCCGTGGGCGGCCTGCCGCTGGCGATCACCGACAACCTCAACTTCGCCAGCCCCGAGCGCCCCGAATCCATGGGCCAGTTCGTGGGCTGCCTGAAGGGCATCGGCGAGGCCTGCCGGGCGCTCGACTTCCCCGTGGTGTCCGGCAACGTCTCCCTCTACAACGAGACCAACGGCCAGGGCATCCTGCCGACGCCCGCCATCGGCGGGGTCGGCCTTCTCGACGACGTGACGGTGAACGCCTCCATCGCCTTCAGGCGCGAGGGCGAGGCGATCATCCTCATCGGCGCCACCCAGGGCTGGCTCGGCCAGTCGATCTACCTGCGCGACGTCTGCGGCCGGGAGGAAGGCGCTCCGCCGCCGGTGGACCTCGCCCAGGAGAAGCGCAACGGCGACTTCGTGCGCCAGCTCATCCGCTCCGGCCAGGTGACGACGGTCCACGACTGCTCGGACGGCGGCATCGCTTTGGCGCTCGCCGAAATGGCCATGGCCGGCAATGTGGGCGCCGAGATCACGGCCTATCCGGAGAACCTCCCCCTCCATGCCTTCCTGTTCGGCGAGGACCAGGCCCGCTACCTCATCGCCGTCGACGAGGACGTGGCCGCCGACATCCTCTACGAGGCCGGCGCCATCGGCATCCCGGCCGTGACCCTGGGGCTGACCGGAGGCGATGCGTTGATTCTGCCGGGGCAACAGGCCATATCCGTGAAGCAATTGAAGGCGGCGCACGAAGCCTGGCTGCCGACCTACATGACCGGCAAATCGTAACCAGAAGGTCTTGAGGAGTTTGATCCATGCCAATGGATGCGCGTGAAATCGAGAGCATGATCAGGGCCGCCCTGCCGGATGCGGTCGTGGAGATCAAGGATCTGGCGGGGGACGGCGACCACTACGCCGCCACCGTCACGTCTTCGGCCTTCAAGGGCAAGTCGCGGGTCCAGCAGCACCAGATGGTCTATGCAGCGCTGCAGGGCCACATGGGCGGCACCCTCCATGCCCTTGCATTGACGACGCTGGCACCCGACAATTGAGATATGAACCCGGCGCCTTGACCGCCCAAGATCCATTTGCGCATTTTCTTCGCAAAACCGGGACCACTTTTGCGGAAAATGCTATGCTTACAGGAGCATCCCATGGCTGACGCCAACCAGATCATCGACAACGAAGTGAAGTCCAACGACGTCGTGCTCTTCATGAAGGGCACGCCGCAATTCCCCATGTGCGGGTTCTCCGGCCAGGTGGTCCAGATCCTCAACTACCTCGGCGTGCCCTACAAGGGCGTCAACGTGCTCGAGGACGAGACCGTGCGCCAGGGCATCAAGGACTATTCCAACTGGCCGACCATTCCCCAGCTCTACGTGAAGGGCGAGTTCGTCGGCGGCTGCGACATCACCCGCGAGATGTTCCAGGCCGGCGAGCTGCAGCAGCTCTTCGCCGACAAGGGCATCCAGGTTCAGCAGAGCGCCTGACGCAGGCGGGTTTTCTGAGCAGATTGAGGCGGGGCCGTTGGTCCCGCCTTTTTCGTCTCGGAAGCACGAAGGTGAACCGCCCCCTGCTTCTCCATCGCTCGCCCGGGTGCCCCTCCGGAACAGGGGGCGTCTTATGTCGCATTCCTTAAACGGCTTAGTTTCCGGCACAATGGCGGTTCTGACTGGATCGGCCGCCGACAACAAACAGAATGCAGCGGCTTGAATTGGGGGCTTTTCATGCTGGAAACGGAGACGAACGTCGTCGCCTTCAAGCCGCGCGCGGCCGTCGTGCATCATCCCAAGAGCCTGATGGAGCGGGTCTACGCCTCCGGCTCTCTCTCGCTGCGGGCCGACGACCGGGCCACCAAGGCGGCGGCCGTGATGCTGCAGGCCTTGGGCTTCCTGGTGATCGAGGAGATCACGGCGGACGGCGCACCGCGCCGGCTCCAGCGCGGCGAGGCGAAGGGAGCCATGGACCGGCCCTGGCGGCTCTCGAAGCCGGCCTTCTCCGGAGCCATCGGGGTTCCCGACGGCGGAGCCGTTCCAACCTAGCCCCGACTGCTCTGTTGGTGCTTGGCCAGGCTGGGTGTAGTCTCTCCGGATTGGGGGCCGGAGACGGCGTGATCTGCGGTTCAGGTCCGCTGCCTGCCGATCTGCACGGCCATACGGCCTGGAAGGGGACCTGCGAATGTCGCCCGCCCAATCCCGGATCTGCAAGGGCTGCTGGCAGCAGATGCGGATTCCCGTGCCCCTTCACGGCCTGGCATCCATGCCCTTTCGCGCCTTCGGCATCCGCCCGAGCCGGATGAACCCGAACACCTGCACGGTCTGCGAGCTCATGTTCACGCGCATCATGAAGGCCCGCAAGATTCCGGTCGACGTCTCCATCCTGTTTGCCGACCTCAGAGGCTACACGGCCCTGTCGCAGACGCTCCCGTCCGACGCGGTCTCGTCCCTGCTCGATGCCTTCTATGACGTGTGCGCGGAGGCCATCTGGGAGTATGACGGCCTCCTCAACAAGACCATCGGCGATTCCGTCATGGCCATCTTCAATTTCCCGATCCAGCAGCCGAACCACGCGGAGCAGGCCGTACGGGCGGCCCGCGAGATCCAGCGCCGCTGCCAGGCCCGCCGCAAGACCCTCCTGGCTGAGAACCGGGGCCTCGAGGGAGGCGAGCTCGGGGTCGGGATCGGCATCGACTCAGGCACGGCCAGCTTCGGGGAGTTCGGCCGGGCGCATCGCGACCTGACCGCCATCGGACCCGTGGTGAACACGGCCGCCCGCGCCCAGGCTGCGGCCGGTACGGGCGAAATCCTGGTCACCCGGACCGTTTTGGAGCGAGCCGGACGCGACCTGATCAGAGGCGAAGGGCGGGACTACCAGCTGAAAGGCTTCGAGGCTCCGGTGCAGCTCTACGCCGCCTGATCACGGACTTCGCCGCTCAGGAACGGTTCAAGGCCGCCTTCATGAAAGCCACCGCATCGGGCGAGGCCCACTCGGCCGGACCTTTCAGCAGCGCGATCTCGCAGCCGGAAGCGTCGACCACGAAGGTGGTCGGCAGGCCGACCACATGGCCCGATTTCTGCAGGACCTGCAGGATCTTGCCCTCGGGATCGGCGTGGTAGGCCAGATTCGTGATACCGTTCTCCTGGAGCCAGGCCTTCGGCTTCTCCCGGTTGCGGGTGTCCACGTTGATCGCGACCACCTGGAAATCCGGCCCGCCCAGCTCCGCCTGCAGCTTGTCCAGCGCGGGCATCTCCTCCCGGCACGGCACGCACCAGGTCGCCCAGAGATTGACCAGGATGGTCTTGCCCTTGAAGTCGGCAAGGCTCATGGGCTTCTCCTGGGGACCCGTGAAGGCGATCGCCGGAGGGGGCTTGGGGGCGCTGCTCACCCCGACAGCCGCCACCTCGCCCTTGGCCAGCGGCTTCAGGCGCTCGGTCGTCTCCCGGGAGGCCCGGCATTCGGCGACCCCCGCTGCCATGGGATCGCGGGGCGCCAGACCGTACCAGGCCGCACCGGCCCCGGCGAGGACGAGGGCGGCAAGGCCCATGAGCCAAGCTTTTCTGAATTTCACTGCGTTCGACATCGCCGGTGATGTGGCGCGTTTCGGCTCCGGCCTCAAGTCCCGAAATGGGGCACGGCTCCGGTTTGACAGGTCACAATCCTGTGGCGGCAGAGCCTGTTGTCGTCCTCACCTTGCCTCTCGCATCTCCGGTGACTTCCCGTTATGGTGCGGCCACGTTTCGGAGCCTCTCGATGTCGCCCAGCCTGTCTCTCGCCCGCCCGCTCCTGGTCGCGGGCCTTGTCGCCTTAAGTCTTTCGGCCTGCGGCCGCCGCGGCGCGCTCGAGCCGCCGCCGAGCGCCTCGGCTCAGGCTGCCGGGACCCAGCAGGCCACGGCTGGCGAATCCACCCTGCCCTCCCCGGTGGGCACGCCCCGCGCCACGCCACGCCAGGGCTACACGATTCCCGACAAGCCCTTTATCCTCGATCCGCTGCTTTAGGCTTTTTTCGATGCACCACTTTGCCTATCGTGCCGGCGTCCTCCATGCGGAGGGCGTCGATCTGCGCCGCCTCGCGGATGAGGTCGGCACTCCGTTCTACTGCTATTCCAGCGCAACGCTCGAGCGGCACTACCGGGTCTTCGCCGAGGCCTTCGCCGACACGGACGCCCTCGTCTGCTACGCCATGAAGGCGAATTCCAACCAGGCGGTGCTCAGGACCTTGAGGAGCCTGGGCGCCGGCATGGACATCGTCTCGGAGGGCGAGCTGCGCCGGGCGCTCGCCGCCGGCACGCCGGGCGAGAGGATCGTGTTCTCCGGCGTCGGCAAGACGAAGCCCGAGATGGCCTTCGCGCTCGACAGCGGCATCCTGTGCTTCAACGTGGAATCGGAGCCCGAACTCGAGGCGCTTTCCGAGGTCGCCGTATCGAAGGGCCTGCGCGCCCCGATCTCCATCCGCATCAACCCGGACGTGGACGCCAAGACCCACGCCAAGATCTCGACCGGCAAGTCGGAGAACAAGTTCGGCATTCCGATCGCCCGTGCCCGGGAGGTCTATGCGCGGGCCGCCGCCCTGAAGGGCATCACCGTGACCGGCGTCGACATGCATATCGGCAGCCAGATCACGGATCTGAGCCCCTTCGACAACGCCACCGAGCTGCTGTCCGAACTCGCCCGCGACCTGATGACCGATGGGCACAAGCTGCATCACATCGATCTCGGCGGCGGCCTTGGCGTGCCCTACCGCGAGAACAACGAGCCGCCTCCCGATCCGCAGGCCTATGCGGCGATCATCAAGCGCCACACGAAGGATCTCGGCCTCAAGCTCGTGTTCGAGATGGGCCGCATGATCGCCGGCAATGCGGGCGTGCTGGTCGCCCGGGTGATCTATGTGAAGCAGGGCGCCGACAAACCTTTCGTCATCGTCGATGCAGCCATGAACGACCTCATCCGGCCGACGCTCTACGAGGCCCATCACGACATCAAGCCGGTGAGGGAGGCCTCGCCCGACACCCCGCGCATGGTCGCCGACGTGGTCGGCCCCGTCTGCGAGACGGGCGATTATCTGGCGCTCTCCCGCGACATGCCGGCCGTGAAGGCCGGCGACCTCATCGCCATCATGACCGCCGGTGCGTACGGGGCCGTTCAGGCCAACACCTACAACACGCGCCTTCTCGTGCCCGAGGTTCTCGTGCGCGGCGATGACCACGCCGTGGTGCGGCCGCGCCCGACCTATGAGGACCTCATCGGCCTGGATCAGGTTCCCGGCTGGCTGCGCTGAGAAGATCGATCCTCGCTCGCAACAAAGATCCCGGCTAAGCAGTGCCGGGATTTTTTATCGGGGCTCTCCTCGCTTAGATGACGAAGAAGTCTTTCTCGGTAAGAAAGAGGTTCTTCCTCAGGGTGGCGATCTTCACCTGCGCCGCCCGGCCGGTGCCGTCCTGATCGTAGTACAGCGCGCCCGTGGCCTTGTCGTAGATGATCCGATCTGAGGCATCGTGCGCCGCCTTGCCGGTCCAGAACAGATCCTTGCCCAACTTGCCGGGCTTGGCTTCCGTGCCCTTGCCGATCTTGGTGAACACCGCATTGTCGAGCCAGATCGTGTCGTCCTTCACCGAGAAGTCGTTGATCCTGTCGACATTGGTGCTCTTGTTCGTCTTCGTGCCGAACACGAAGACGTCCTTGCCCTTGCCACCCGAGAGCACGTCGTTGCCCAGCCCGCCCCAGAGCCGGTCGTCACCCAGTCCGCCCCCGAGCGTGTCCTTGCCGGCACCGCCGACGATCTGATCATTGGCTGCGCTCCCGCTCGTGTTCTCGACGCCCACATCGTTCACAAGGATGGTCACGACGCGATCGTTGGAGAGCCCGCCTGCAGAAGCCCGGATGGTGAAGGTATAGGCCTTTGTCTGCTCATGATCGAGGGCAACGCCGTTCTTCACCCGAAGCTCGTTGCCGACGATCTCGAAAGGTGCATACCCCGCGCCGACGAGCGAGTATGTGATGGATTGACCATTGCTGTCCTGCGCAGAGAGCGTGCCGACGGGCGCTCCATCTTTCGCCAGTTCGTCGATCCTGCTGTTGGACAAGGTCGGCTGCGACGGAGGCCTGTCAGCGATCACCGCATTGACCCTGACCACTGCCTCGGCTTCCAAATGAATATTTTCTGGCTGGAACTCGGGTGATTTTCTGCAACATTCGCGCAGGAAGCCCGGCCCACCGTGCAATGCACCCCAAGCTGACTGGGCGCCTGACTTCATGAGGAGATCTGGATCAAGGCCTCCCGCTGGCGATGGCTTGGTCCCCAACCGGCGCCGCATTGAGGTGTTCAGCCAGATCAATGCGGCGCCGGTTGTTCATGGATAAGATCCCGGCGTGGATTGCGCCGGAGCCGCCGTTGGGCTGAGCGTGCTAGATCACGAAGAAGTCCTTGAAGTTCAGGTCGAGGCCCTTCTTCAACTGGGCGATCTCCACGGCCATGGACTTGAAGCCCGAACCGTCCGCGTCATAGGAGAGGACGCCGGTCTTCTTGTTGTAGATCAGGTAATCGTTCTTATCCTTGGCACGATCATTGGTGAGATAGCCCTTCTTGAGCGCAGCCGGCTCGCCGGCCGACCCGGCCTTGCCGAGCTTGGCGAAAACCTTGTTCTCGAGCCAGATCGAGTCCTCATTCGCATCGAAGTCCGTC
This sequence comes from Microvirga sp. jy35, assembly GCF_056148915.1. Taxonomy (NCBI): domain Bacteria; kingdom Pseudomonadati; phylum Pseudomonadota; class Alphaproteobacteria; order Hyphomicrobiales; family Methylobacteriaceae; genus Microvirga; species Microvirga sp. jy35. The sequence continues at coordinate 10,188 of NZ_JBWBEW010000042.1, forward strand.
ACCCTGTCCCGGTTCGTCGCCTTGCTCGGCTTGGTGTCGAACACGAAGACATCCTGGCCGCCACCGCCGGTCAGGACATCCTTGCCCAAGCCGCCATGGAGCGTGTCGGCCCCGCCATTGCCGATCAGGAGATCATCGCCGCCGAGGCCCTTGATGATGTCGCTTCCCGACGCGCCCCTCAGGGTGTCCTTGCGCTGTGTTCCGGTCAGCCTGTCGACCTGATCGACGAGATCGAGTGCAAGGGTCCTTGAGACCTCGTGCCCACCTGCGGAAACGATCACGCCGAGGGAGCGATGGCCGAGGGTTTCGTAATCGAGGGTGACGCCGGAGCGGACCAGCACGCTGCAGCTGCCGTCTTCGTTGTCCTCCAGCATGAAGTACTGCGCGCTGGTGGAGGATAGTTCATAGGCGACATTCTCATCCTCCGGATCGACCGCGTTCAGCCGGCCGACGATCGTGCCGCCCTTGGCACCCTCGTTCACACTCCGCGTGAAGAAAGTCGGAACGGGCGCTTCGTCCACATTGGTGAGCTCGATCCCGATCGTATGCACGTCTTCGTTGGCGCCGTCGGAGACCTCCACGTCGATGGTCAGGGATTGGTGATCTTCATTCTCGTAGTCGAGCACGACACCGGGCCGGAGGACAACGTCATAGCCGGCGCTTGTCTTCACGAGTTCGAACAGGGAGGCATTGTCGCCGACGAGTTCGCATTTGACTGCGTCGCCCTCGGGATCCTGCGCCGAGAGTTTCGCGACGACGCGGCTGACCGCATTGCCTTCCGGGATTGCTTGCGCCGTCAGCGTCACGGTCGGAGCTTCGTTCACGAAGGTTAGATCGAAGCTCTCCGTGTGCCGGTTGAATCCGTCGAACCACTCGACGGCGAAGCTGCGATGCCCCAGGTTGCCATAGCTGAGTTCGGCGCCGTTCAGAACGTAAACTCTTCCGCTCTCATCGATGCGGAGCAGATCCCTGCTGTCTCCCACGAGAGTATAGCTGACGGCGTCGTCCTCGGGATCATCTGCAGCGATCGTTCCGATGAATGTGCCGCCCGCTATCGTCTTGGGCAGGTCCTCGACGCCGTCGAAAGTGACGTCGGGCTCCTGGTTTTCACCGAGCACGACCTCAAACGTTCTATAGATTGTGTTGGTGCCATCGGATGCCTTGACGGTGAACGTGGGATCCACTTCACCATTCTTGAGAAGCTTTACTCCCTCGAGCACCACGACATTGCCGTTTGCGTCGATCGTGAACATCGTGCTGGGCCGTTCGATGCCGCCGTCGATTTCGACGAGGCTGTACGCGACTGTGTCGCCCGCATCCGGATCGCTCGCCGTCAGGGTGCCAACGATAGTGCCGCGTCCGGCCCCTTCGACGACCTCCGCCATCTCGAAGTCGACGTCAGGAGGCTCGTTCGCATCCGTTACGGTGAGCGTAACCTGCTTCACGAAAGACAGGGCGGGACTGCCTGAATCCGTGACCTTGATCCAGAGGCTGTGACTTCCGACCGGCAGCTGCCCCTTCACCAGGATCTGGTTGCTGCTGATCTCAAACAGCGCATGATCGGGAAGCGGCGTCCCCGCCTTGTCCTGCACCAGGGCATAGGTGAATGCTTGGCCTTCATCGGGATCCTCGGCCTGCAACTCCGCGACCACCGCGCCGAGATCCGCATTGTCGGGGATGGTATCCGCCGTCACTAGGATATCCGTGGGAGCCTCGTTGACGTCGGTGACGGCGATGATTACCGGGTCGGTCTCGACGGGCTCGCCTGTACGGTCCGTGACTATGATGGACAGCTCGAACTGCCGGGGATCGGTTTCGTAGTCGAACACGCCCGCTTTCTTGAAGAGATCATAACGAGCTTGGCCGTTGTCGTCGGCTGGGACGATCTCGAAAAAGGGATGATCGGCGAGCGAGAAGACGAAGGCCTCGTCCAGCCTGTCCTGGAGGCTGAGGGTGCCGATGCGAACCCGACTCTCTATGTTCTCGGCAATGGTACTGGACGTGAGAATGATCGTCGCCATGAAGCTGCCCCGAGGTATCGTTTGTTGTCTTTGCGTAATATGATGCGCTTGTACTGATATTATATTATGAAGGTCAAGGCTGCGAATGGCCCATCCGGCCTAGGCATTTCACGCAGGCGGCGGCTCCTGCAGGCGGTTCGGAGCAGGCCGTCCGGTCACCTCTTCTTGAAGCTCCGTGCCGATTTGACCGCTGGTCATCCGGGTCGTGCGTGCTAGCTTTCTGTGGGGGGCGTCTGCACATCCGGTGCAGCGGGAGACTTTTTGCATGAGTGAAGGCTCGAACCCGACGCCAGGGCAAAGCCGGACACCTGGGCAGAGCCCGGCACCTGGGCAGAGCCGTCTGAACCAGCGGTTCGGGCGTCTTGTGGCTCATGCGCGCTGGTCCCTCTGGTGGGAAGAGGCCTGGCCCCGGCTATGGCTGCCGCTCGCCATCGTCCTGGCGTTCCTCACCCTGTCCTGGCTCGGCCTGTGGCTCGACATGCCCGTCCTGTGGCGGACGATCGGGCTCAGCCTCTTCACGGCCACCTTCCTCCTGTCCCTCTGGCCTCTCCTGCGCCTGAGGATGCCGAACCGGACGCGGGCCCTCGACCGCCTCGACCGGGAGACCGGCCTCGCCACCGGCCCGGCCAGGGTCCTCGACGATTCCCTCGCCCTCGGCTCGGCCGATCCGGGAACCCGGGCCCTGTGGGCCCTCCATCGCAAGCGCGCGGAAGAGGCCGTGGGCCGGATGCGGGTGGGCCTGCCGCGGCCGGACATGCCGCGGCGCGACCGCTACGCCTTGCGGGCGGCGGGCCTGCTCGCCTTGGTGACGAGCGCGTTCGTGGCCGGTCCAGAGATCGGCTCGCGCCTTGCCGCAGCCTTCGACTGGCGCGACGCCGAGACGGCCGCCGCCTCCTTCCGCATAGACGGCTGGATTGATCCGCCCCTCTACACACGCACCCCGCCTCTCATGATCGACCTCGCCCGCGGGCATAGCCTGAAGGCGCCTGTCCATTCGACCGTGGTCATCCGCATTGCCGGCGAAGGCAGCGCCGAGGTCAAGCCAGGCAAGGGCCTCATGTCCCTTCCGCCCAAAGCCGGCCAGCGCACCGACATGCGCGAGGAGCGCTACAAGCTCGAGGGAAGCAGCGAGCTGACGGTCAGCACGGGCTTTGCCAACAGCGTGACCCTCACCATCGAGGCCATGCCCGACCGGCTGCCCGAGATCGCCTTCACCACGCCGCCCGAGGTGAATGCGCGCGGCACCTTCACCCTCTCCTACAAGGGCAAGGACGATTACGGCATCGCCTCGCTGGAAGGCGTGGTGGAGAAGGCCGACAACAGCAGGGGCCGCTCCCTCGTGCCCGCGCCCCAGCTGACGCTGGCGCTCCCGAGCCACGAGGAGAACGCGCCGGATACCAAGTCTCCCGTCGATCTCACCAACCATGCCTGGGCCGGCGCGCCGGTGACGATCCAGCTCAAGGCCAAGGACGAGGCGGGCCAGGAGGCTGCGAGCGACAAGATCACCTTCACCCTGCCGCAGCGTCCCTTCACCAACCCGCTGGCCAAGGCCCTGGTGGAGCAGCGGCGCAACCTCGTGCTCGCTCCCGACGACCGCAAGCGGGTGCAGGTGGCCCTCGATGCGCTGCTGATCGCCCCGGATCAGTACACGCCGCAATGGGGCGTGTTCATGGGGCTGCGCACGGGAACGGAGCGCCTGCGGGCCGCCAGGACCGACCAGGACCTGCTCGACGTGGCCGAATGGCTCTGGACCATGGCGCTGCAGATCGAGGACGGCAACCTCTCCGATGCGGAGCAGCAGCTCCGCGCCGCCCAGGAGCGCCTGAAGGAGGCCATGGACCGAGGCGCGGCGGACGAGGAGATCCGCCGCCTGACCGAGGAGCTGCGCCAGGCCATGGACAAGTTCCTGCGGGAATTCGCCCAGCGCATGCAGCAGAACCAGCAGCAGTCGCAGAACCAGAACCAGCGCGCACCGGACCGGATGATCTCGCAGGACGATCTCAACCGCATGCTGAAGCAGATGGAGGAGGCCATGCGCCGCGGCGACGTGGCCGAGGCCCAGCGCCTGCTCGAGCAGCTGCGCAACATCCTCGAGAACCTGCAGACCGCCCAGCCCAACAGCCGCATGACCGACCCTCTCGGTCGCGAAATGAACCAGGCCATGCAGGATATGGAGGACATGGCGCGCGAGCAGCAGAACCTGCGCGACGAGACGTTCCGCGACGGACAGAACCGGCGCATGCAGCAGGGCGACCGCAACTCCCAGCGCCAGCAGGGCCAGCGGCAGCAGGGGCAGCGCCAGCAAGGCCAGCAGGGTCAGCAGGGCGAGCAGGGCGAGGGTCAGGAGCAGGCCGAGAACGGTCAGGGCCAGCAGGGGCTGCAGCAGCGGCAGCAGGCCCTGAGAGAAAGGCTGGAAGAGCTGCAACGGCGCATGCAGGGCATGGGCATGCAGGGCGAGCAGGGCCTCGGCGAGGCCGAGCAGGCCATGCGCGACGCCGAGGGCGCCCTCGGCCAGGGCCAGGACGGCCGGGCGGTCGACGCCCAGGGCCGCGCCCTGGAGAGCCTGCGGCGCGGCATGCAGGGCATGGCCCAGCAGATGCAGCAGATGCAGCAGGGGGACGGCCAGGGGAACGAGCAGGCGGGGGACCAGCCCGGCCAGGGCAATCCGCAGGGCAACCAGCAGGCCGGCCAGCGCGACAACGATCCCTTGGGACGTCCCTTGCGGAACAGGGACTATTCCGATGGCCGTGTCGAGGTGCCGAGTGCCGGTGCGTCACCAGCCCAACGCGCCCAGCAGATCCTGGAGGAATTGCGACGCAAGCTGGGCGATCCGACCCGCGCGCAGGAGGAACTCGAGTATTTCGAGAGGCTGCTGCGCAGAAACTGATGACAGGGTAAACACGACCCTTGCCACTCCCCTGGGTTCGGGCGACGTTCGCCCGGCCCTTCTCATGGATTCACGATGTCCGGTTTTGTCGATCTGCTTGTGCCGATAGCGGTTGTCGCTGTCGCCCTCGTCCTGCTTCTCGGCCTATTCAACATGCTGCGCGGCGGCAATGCCAATCGGTCGCAGCATCTCATGCGGCTGCGCGTGCTGCTGCAGTTCGTCGCCATCATCGTCATCATGGGCGTGATCTGGTGGAGGGCCGCCTGAACCTCGGTGCAGTCCGCGGGTGACTGCCATGCAGCACCGGTCTCCCGGTGGCGCATCTCAAGCGTGGAAAACTGGCATCGCCTTTGCGGATAAAGCTCTGGGCTTCTCCGTCTTGACACGTTTTCGCCACGGTTTGTATTAAGAGATCGTTAGCCATAAGGGCGTAGCCTGTTGGCCTTAATTTTTATTGAGTTATGGACCTCTTAATGCGCACCAGCCCGGCCATAGGCTTGAGCCTTCTGGTCCTGTTCATGGGATCGTCAGGCGCCTTGGGCTCCGATTTTAAGCGACAGGTCAACGCTTCCCCAACGTCGTCTCAACCGAGCATTCTGTCGGAGTTCCGCTTTGGATTGTCCGCCCAGGATCCGTGGGGCCGAGAAGGACGTGACGGATCGGCCAACCTGACCGGCGAAATCCTTTTCGATAAGCCTTTCACCGCATCGGACCTTTTCACCAGTTATTTCATTCCCCGGCCGCACATCGGCGGCAGCCTGAACTTCGACAACGGCACCAGCTTCGCCTATGCAGGCCTGTCCTGGACGATCGACGTCACGCCGAACATCTTCGTCGAGGGCAGCCTGGGCGGCGCCATCCATAACGGCAGGGATTCCTCGCACCCCCTCTCGGATCGCCAGGCCATGGGCTGCTCGCCCCTGTTCCGCGAGTCCGGATCGGTGGGTGTGCGCCTGTCCGCCAACTGGAGCGTAATGGCCACCATCGAGCACCTGTCCGATGGCGGAACCTGCTCGGACGAGAATAGAGGCTTGACGAATGTCGGCGCGCGGGTTGGGTATTCGTTCTAGAGCATCGGACCCAAAAGTGGATTGCACTTTTGGGATCGATCCGATGCTTCATTGAAGAAGAGCACATCCAACCTGTAGGCCTTTCATGGTCGTTCTGAACCGTATCTACACCCGCACCGGCGACACCGGCACCACCGCGCTGGCCGCCGGCGGGCGCCGCCCCAAGCATGATCTGCGCATCGAAGCCTATGGCACGGTGGACGAGACCAATGCCTGCATCGGGCTCGTTCGCCTTCACACGGTGGGTCACGAGATCGATCCCATGCTGGGCCGCATCCAGAACGACCTGTTCGATCTCGGCGCCGATCTCGCAACGGTGGAGACGGACAAGCCCCTGCCCTACGAACCCTTGCGCATTAGCCAAGCCCAGGTGGACCGTCTCGAGCAGGAGATCGACCGCCTGAACGGCGAATTGTCGGTGCTGCGCTCCTTCGTTCTCCCGGGCGGCACGCCCGCCGCCGCCGCACTTCACCTCGCCCGCACGATCTGCCGCCGCGCTGAGCGCCATGTGGTCGAGCTCACGGAAAAGCCGGACGAGACGGTCTCCCCGGAAGCGGTGAAATACCTGAACCGCCTGTCCGACTTCCTCTTCGTCGCATCCCGCTACGTCAATGATAAGGGTGCGCTCGACGTTCTCTGGGTGCCGGGGCAGAACCGGTAAAGCATCGGACCCATGAGTGGATTTGCACTTTTGGGATCCATCCGATGCTTTATTCTTGGGTGAGAGCATCGTTCGGGCGGACCCTGCGGGCCGCGCCAGCGAAAACCGGGTCCGCTTTTCACTGACGTGGCCCTCCGGGTCCGCACGATGCTCTAGGAACCAGCGCCATGTTTTTACCGCTTCACGACGGCGTCCCGCTCAAGCACATGAAGACGCCGCTCGCGACGCGGTTTCTGATAGGCCTCTGCATCGTCGCCTACCTGGTCACCTTCTATGCCCCGCCCGGGCCCGATGCGATGGTGGGCGGCCTGGGCTTCATCCCCTCGGTCCTGTTCGGCACCGAGGTGCTGCCCGAGGGCTATCCCTTCGTGCCGGTGCAGCTGACGCTGGTCACGAACATCTTCCTGCACGGATCCCTGTTCCACCTGATCGGCAACATGCTGTTCCTGTGGGTGTTCGGCGACAATGTGGAGGATGCCATGGGGCACCTCCGTTTCATCGCATTCTTCCTGCTCTGCGGCGCAGCGGCGAGCCTGGCCCATGCCTATATCACCCCGGAGCCGCACCGGCCCCTGATCGGGGCCTCCGGCGGCGTCTCGGGCGTGGTGGCGGCCTATCTCATCCTCTATCCGCGGGTGAAGATCTGGGGCCTCTTCCTGAAGGGCATTCCGCTGCACCTGCCGGCCTATTGGACCATCGGGTTCTGGTTCGCACTCCAGTTCGCCTCGGCCTTCCTCGGCGGAGACGACAGCGTCGGCTGGTTTGCCCATCTTGGCGGATTCCTTGTCGGCGCTATTCTCATCCCCCTCATGCGCCGCCGCTACGACCCCGTGCTCGCCCGCGTACAGGCGCAGGAACTGCAAGCGCCGCGTTGACAATCGGATGCCGACCATTACGGTCCATCCGCCTTTTTCCTATATGTCCGGAGGGCTGGTTTCAGCCATATCCCGGGGATCTGACCATTGGTGAGGACGGACGAATGAAGCTTCTTGTGTGTGTGAAGCGGGTTGTGGACTACAACGTGAAGATCCGGGTGAAGCCGGACGGCTCCGGCGTGGAACTCGCCAACATCAAGATGTCCATGAACCCCTTCGACGAGATCGCCGTCGAGGAGGCCGTTCGCCTCAAGGAGCAGGGCAAGGCCACCGAGATCGTCGCCGTCTCCATCGGCCCGAGCCAAGCCGGTGAGACCATCCGCACCGCGCTCGCCATGGGGGCCGATCGCGGCATCCTGGTCAAGACTGACGCCACCGTGGAGCCGCTCGCCGTGGCCAAGATCCTGGCCAAGGTGGTCGAGCAGGAAAAGCCCGACCTGATCATCATGGGCAAGCAGGCCATCGACGACGACTCCAACCAGACCGGCCAGATGCTGGCAGCCCTGCTGGGCTGGCCCCAGGGCACCTTCGCGTTCAAGGTCAATGTGTCTGAGGGCTCCATCGACGTGACCCGCGAGGTCGACGGCGGCCTGCAGACGGTAGGCCTCAAGCTGCCGGCCATCGTCACCACGGACCTGCGCCTCAACGAGCCGCGCTATGCGTCCCTGCCCAACATCATGAAGGCCAAGAAGAAGCCCCTGGACGAGACTTCGCCGGAGACGCTGGGCGTCGACGTGGCGCCGCGCCTGAAGGTGGTGAAGACCGCCGAGCCCGGCGGCCGCAAGGCGGGCGTGAAGGTCGGCTCCGTGGCCGAACTGGTCCAGAAGCTCAAAGTCGAAGCCGGCGTGCTCTAAGGAGAACAAAGACAATGACCACCCTGCTGTTTGCCGAGCACGACAACGCTCATCTCAAGGACGCCACCCACAAGGCGCTCTCCGCCGCACAAGCGCTCGGCGCCCCCGTGCACGTGCTGGTGGCCGGATCGAACGCCCGCGCGGCGGCCGAAGCCGCCGCCAAGTTACAGGGCGTGGAGAAGGTGCTGCTGGCGGATGCGCCCGCCTATGAGCACCAGCTCGCCGAGCCGACCGCGGCGCTCATCGTATCCTTGGCCGGTTCCTACGATGCCCTGGTGGCGCCCGCCACCAGCAAGGGCAAGAACGTCATGCCGCGCGTGGCGGCGCTGCTCGACGTGATGCAGGTCTCGGACATCATCAAGGTGGTGTCGCCCGACACCTTCGAACGGCCGATCTATGCCGGCAACGCCATCCAGACCGTGCAGGCCACCGACGCCAAGAAGGTGATCACCGTGCGCACAGCCGCCTTCCCGGCGGCCGGCGAAGGAGGTTCGGCCTCGATCGAAACGGTGAACGCCGCCGAGGATTCGGGCCTGTCGACCTTCAAGGGCGAGGAGATCGCCCAGAACGACCGGCCCGAGCTGACCTCGGCCCGGATCATCATCTCGGGCGGCCGCTCGCTCGGCTCGGCCGACGCCTTCAAGCAGTACATCGAGCCGATCGCCGACACCCTGGGAGCCGCCATGGGCGCATCGCGGGCCGCGGTGGATGCGGGCTATGCGCCCAACGACTGGCAGGTGGGTCAGACCGGCAAGGTGGTGGCGCCCGATCTGTACATCGCGGTGGGCATTTCAGGCGCCATTCAGCACCTGGCGGGCATGAAGGACTCGAAGGTGATCGTGGCGATCAACAAGGACGAGGAGGCTCCCATCTTCCAGGTGGCCGATTACGGCCTTGTGGGCGACCTCTTCACCATCCTCCCCGAACTGAAGGAGGAGTTGACCAAAGCCGGTCAATAAGGTCAGGAATAGTGACGGACCGGGCGGAACCTCCGCCCGGCCGCTTTGACGGTTGGATGCAGGCAGCAGATCGATGGGCATTGAGATCAAAACGGTGGGCGTGATCGGCGCGGGACAGATGGGAAGCGGCATCGCCCATGTCTGTTCGAACGCGGGGTTCAACGTCCGGCTCAATGATCTCTCCGAGGAACGGATCAATGCCGGCCTTGCCACGATCAACGGCAACATGGCCCGGCAGGTCTCCAAGGGAGCCATCACAGAGGCCGACCGGCAGGCCGCCCTCGAGCGCATCAAGCCTGCCCGCACCTACGACGATCTGGGCACCTGCGACATCGTCATCGAGGCGGCGACCGAGAACGAGGAGGTGAAGCGCAAGATCTTCACCAATCTCTGCCCGTCGCTCCGGCCGGACGCGATGGTCGCCACGAACACTTCGTCGATCTCCATCACGAGACTCGCGGCCGCCACGGATCGGCCCGAGAAGTTCATCGGCATTCATTTCATGAATCCCGTGCCGGTGATGCAGCTCGTCGAGCTGATCCGCGGCATCGCCACCGACGACGCGACCTACGAGTCCTCCAAGGAATTCATCCACAAGCTCGGCAAGACCTCGACGGCCGCCGAGGACTTCCCGGCCTTCATCGTCAACCGCATCCTTCTGCCGATGATCAACGAGGCGATCTACACCCTCTACGAGGGCGTAGGGTCGGTGGAAGCCATCGATACCGCCATGCGGCTGGGCGCCAACCATCCCATGGGGCCGCTCCAGCTCGCCGACTTCATCGGCCTCGACACCTGCCTGTCGATCATGCAGGTGCTGCACGAGGGCCTGGCCGATTCCAAATACCGCCCCTGCCCGCTTCTGGTGAAGTATGTCGAGGCGGGCTGGCTCGGCCGCAAGACCAAGCGCGGCTTCTACGACTACCGCGGCGAGAAGCCGGTTCCGACCCGCTGAACATGCCCCGCGCAGGCCTGAGAACGCATCACATCCTGTGGGTGCGTCACAGACGTCTTAGCCTTTGATCTTCACAACAGCGTCACACTGCCTATAGTCTATTCAGACTGGATATTAGTCTTCTCTTATCTGAAGAGGAGGTGAGGTGACGATACACGTCCAGCCTGTTGTGCGACCGGAGGCCTGCCCGGCTCTCGTTCTCAATGCCGATTACCGGCCTTTGAGCTACTATCCCCTGTCCATCTGGTGCTGGCAGGATGCGATCAAGGCGGTCTTTCTCGACCGGGTCAACATCGTCTCGGAATACGACAAGGTCGTGCGAAGTCCGACCTTTGAGTTTCGCCTCCCCTCGGTCATCTCCTTAAAAACCTACGTCAAACCGTCCCGGCACCCGGCCTTCACCCGCTTCAACGTCTTCCTGCGCGACCGCTTCAGCTGCCAATATTGCGGCGTTCGCGAGGACCTCACCTTCGATCACGTGATTCCCCGGTCCAAGGGCGGGCAGACCACCTGGGAAAACGTCGTCGCCGCCTGCGCGCCCTGCAACCTCAGGAAAGGGGACAAGCTGCCCCGCGAGGTGGAGATGTGGCCGAGGCAGAGCCCCTTCGCTCCCACGATCCACGACCTCCATTCCAACGGCCGCCTCTTCCCGCCGAACTATCTCCACGACAGCTGGATGGACTATCTCTACTGGGACAGCGAGCTGGAGCCGTAAGGCCCTTCACCTCTCAGGTCGTCAGCGGTCGAGGAAGAACCCCTTCCCGGCAGCCGCCTTGGCCGCGAACGCCGCAAGACCCAGCGAGATCACCACGTTCCATCCCGCCAGCGACAGGCCGAGGAAGCGCCATGCGGCTTCCGTGCAGCTGACCACGCGGGTGTTCTGGAGTTGGTTCAGGAAATCGCCCACATTGCCCGCGCCCTGGCCTGCCCCGCCGCCGCAATCGCTCGGACCCGCGAAGACGCCCCACTCGACCCCTGAATGATAGGCGCCGAGCCCCGCGCTCACGAGGAAGATCAGGGCGAGGAGCCACAGGCCCGCCCTCGTCCAGCGCGGCGGCAGGAGGGCTGCCGCGAGGCCGAGAGGAATGGCGATGTAGTAGGGATTGCGCTGGGTCAGGCAGAGCTTGCAGGGCACATAGCCGAAGGCATGCTCGAACACGAGCGCGCCGCCGACGGTGGCCGCAGCCCCCAGGGCGACGACCAGGGCGGCTTGGCGCATCGAAACAGCGAGGCGCATCGCTCCCCTCCCCTAGAACAGATAGCGGAAGGCCACGAACCCGCCGACGAGGGCGGCGATCCCCAGCCCTGCCACCAGGTTGAAGTTGTTGTCGATGATCGTCTTGATGCGCGGTCCGAACTGGCTCATGAGCAGGGCCACGAGGAAGAACCGGGCGCCGCGGGTCAGGATCGACAGCGCAATGAACCAGCCCAGATGATAGCCCGCGAAGCCTGAGGTGATCGTCACGAGCTTGTAGGGGATTGGAGTCAGGCCCTTCAGCAGGATCACCCAATGGCCGTAATCCGCGTAAGCGTGTCGGAACGTCTCCGCTCCTTCCGCAAGGCCATAGAGCTTGAAAAGCCACGCCCCAATGGAATCGTAGAGCCCCAATCCGATGAAATAGCCCAGGATGCCGCCCAGGACCGAGGTGATGGTGCAGATCAGGGCATAGGACCAGGCCTTGTCCGGCCGCGCCAGCATCATGGGCACGAGCATCACGTCCGGCGGGACCGGGAAGAAGGAGCTTTCCGAGAAGGACACGGCCGCCAGCGCATAAGGGGCCGAGGGCCGCGCCGCGAGGGAGAGGGTCCAATCGTAGAGGCGTCTGAGCATGAGGTTCCGACCGGCTGAGGGGCTCACCGCGCCCCGCGCCCCTTTGAGCACAAGGCGTCCCGAAAGGCGAGAGGCTGGCTGTGCGGCGTCCCCTTGCATCTGGCTCATTGACCAGCCTTCATGCCTCATGGTACGTCGCAGGTCCTTGCCCCTGTGGCGGAATTGGTAGACGCGCTCGACTCAAAATCGAGTTCCGCAAGGAGTGCTGGTTCGATCCCGGCCAGGGGCACCACTTTGATTTTACTAAGCTTTTTCTAAGCCAGAACTCCATTACAATTGGTTCTTGCAAAGCTATGTCGGCACCCTGTCGGCACACGAACGGAAGTGGACACGCTTCTTCGCGCTTTTGATTCCAGCGGTGTTCGAGGGATAGACTTCGATCTCATCCTCACTCCGTATCAGCGCCCTTCTTCAACAGCCTTTACCGATAGCGTGGATCGCCAGTCATGTGAGCCCTTGTCCGGGAGCCAGGTCACCAGTATGAACGCCTGATGCAGATCATCGACGAAGCACGAAACAAAAATCAAGCCGTTGGAGCGTTGTACCGCAAAGTTGAAGCAGTTACGCCAATAACCATCAATGAAATTGATGGAGAAACTTGGGCTAGCGCAACAACTGAAGGAAAAACAACAATAGAGGTGGCGCCGACCAAGCATCCGGAGGCGGCCCTTTATCATGAACTACTTCATGCAGACCTGAAGAATTCTGGATATGTACAACACCTTAATTCTGTAACTGTCACAACTCGAGGGCGTGAGCTAAGAGTTTTGCTATCAATACTCGATAATGAACTTCAGCACCATCGCTTCTTCCAGCGGTTCATTGATGCTGGTTTCCCACCAGAAAAATTCTATTGCGATGCAGACGCCAAAACCTTTCCTCGGGTCAGAAGAGAACTTCGCTCGATGACGAGCAAAGACCCTGCTGTAAAATTTCTGCTTCCGTTTGTGAGCATCATAGCTCCAGGGGGTGTTGGATCGGATGATGACCGGCGGAAGCTGAGAAACTTTCTGCAATCGAGATGCTCTGCTGAGACATACAGCAAGCTTGAGCGTATCGAAGGCATCATCCAGGGCTGGACCACGGCACCTGATCCTAATCCAGGCGATACGATCGTCGAGATTATCCGCGTTCTTGGTCACTATGACGGCACTTGGATTGGTCCAAACATGATCTTCCCGGATGGGGGCAAATTTGTTGGCCAAGCTTTCACGTTAACCGAAGCTGAGGTTTTTCATCTCAGTGGACGAACTCCTGCTCGGTTTCAGAAGCCCTGAGAGCTGACTACAGCCAAAAGGAAGAGGGATAGTGTCTCTTCCGTCCATCGCTTCTGCCTGATGCGCCGTCCACTGTCCCGCTTCTTGGATCTCGCACTCGAAGAAGGATGCTAGGTCCAAGCTTAAATCCGCGAACAATACATTGTAACGTTTTTTTATGAGGCACCCCCGGCCATGTTGGGAAGTGCTCCAGAGAAATAAACTCACAAAAGGCCAATTTTCGATGACCGGCGACAGCAAGAGTACCCATTAAATTGCGTTAAGCTGCATTTCGATATTCATTATTCACGTAAAGACCTAAGCCTAAGGCCTAAAAGTCTGCGGCATGGCGAGTTGCGTACTATAAAAGGAAAATTAATTTCTGAGAGCATTAAATCGCTCTGTTTGCTTCGATAGCATGAAAACGGTTGAGACCTTTGTGGAGATGGCGCTGAAAAGGTGAGAAAGCCATACCGGCGAAGCTTACCAGCAACATGGCCGCCCAAGGGAAAGGCAAGCTGCTCGTTATCAACCAAGTGGTCAGACGACGCCACATTGCTTTGCGGGGTTGCTGCCTACCCATCCGTGGCTTCAGGCGTCTCAATGTTGTATCTCTTCACGCCCATGACCTGAGACTTGACTGGACTCCATGCCAATCTTCATCAGCTACAGCCAGAAAGACAAAGACTTCGTCGACAATCTCGCCAAGAACTTGGTGGCAGCAAAGCACCACGTCTGGATGGATCGATGGGAGCTGTCGCTCGGGGATTCGCTTACGCAGAAGATTCAAGGCGCCCTCACCGACGCAGACGCGATGCTGGTCATTCTCTCCAAGAACTCGGTGGAGTCCGACTGGTGCAAGCGCGAACTCTCCGCAGGCCTGATCCGTGAGCTTGAGGAGAAGCAAACCGTCGTGATGCCTTGCGTGATCGATGATTGCCAGATCCCTCTGTTCCTCCGCGATAAGCTGTATGCTGACTTCCGGCGCAATTCAGACGAGGCATTCGATCTCGTTGATCGCTCTCTGCGAAAAATTTCTAATCCTCTGCAGGGGCGAACTGAGCAACCCAAGTTCCACACTGACTGGGCAATCGATTGGATGAAGCGGGAAGATGAGCTGATGCTCATCCGTTGCACCTTCGTGGATCATGGCCATGAGTGGCCATACGTAGTTCACAGCCAGTGCAACATACTTTGCAACAAAGATGCAAGCCGGGACCTGCTAGCGTCGCAGAAACGAGAAGAACATCCAGAGTTCTTGCGCAATGTGCTTAGGTCAATTGTTGCTGAATTTGAGACCAAGCCTCTAAGCGTAAGAATTGAGGATCAATTTGAAAAGTTTGTAGCTTGGGAAGTTAAGGGGTCTAGCAGTTACCAATACGAAATATTGTTCACTTACAGACGAATGGGCGTCGACAACGGAATGGACACTGTCGTTCATCTCGACAACAACCTTCGCATGGCTCTCGAACGCATGGACGACGTCCTGTTCAGCCCGAAGAGATAATACGCCTACAGGTCGGGCTGGAGCCGGTTTAGCTTGGCCTTTTTGCGACGGCCAAACGGCGACGTTCCTGTTAGGGAACGGTTTGATGACACATCAGGCTTGTTAGGATCAGTTAACAAGTATGCCCTTGTCATAATCCTTGCAGTTTAGGAACATTGCCCTTCATCCTCAAACTAGCCCTGCCACCCAAGAAACGTTGATGTCGATCTCAGTTGAGCAAAAAGCACGATGGTCTGATGCACTGGAGTTGAAACTTCGGCGTCTCTCCGGGGACGCCTTTCAGAACTTCTTCTCAGACATGATGGAGGCTCGTCATCCCGACGACTTCATTCGTGTAAAAGCCTCCGGGTCTCTCGGCGACATGAAATGTGACGGTTTCCTCCAGTCGTCGGTGGAAATTTTCCAGTGCTACGGCGCTGATAATGGAGGGGCTAAGAAGGACTCTGTAAACGCTACACTGACAGCCAAGATGGAGACCGATTATCACGGCGCATGTGGCCACTGGTCAGAAATGACAGCGTGGTACATGGTCCACAACTTCGTTGATGGTGTTGGCGCGAAACCCCTCGCCAAGCTGCAAGAGCTTAAAAAGATCAACCCTCACCATAAGCTGTCATTTTTCGGCAAGCCTAGATTCGAGCAGGTCATCTTTGATCTCGAACCTTCTCAGGTTGAGGCCCTAATTGGTAAAGCCACCACTGAGGCAGATTTTCTAAACCTTCAGTCGCCCGAGATTGTCGCGATCATGGATGCGATCATGAAGGCGACATCCGATGATCTCCCCTTGGACCTTAAATTCAAAGCCGTTCCCCTTGACAAGCTCTCATTCAACAATCTCTCCGGCGCATACCAACGAAAGATCGTGATGGGACGCCAGAATGAGACAATCGTACAGTCGCTGCTTGAGGGGCATCCCAATCCGCTATTTGCCACGACCGTCGCCAACGAGTTCAAGCGGCGTTACCAAGATCTGCGCTACCAAGATCTTGATCAGAATGCCGTTATGACCGGACTCTATAACTCGCTTGTTGGTACTGGCAGTGTCTCACCAGAGCGCGATGTTGCCGCTTGGAGCCTCCTCGCATACCTGTTTGAGCGGTGCACAATCTTTGAGGATGCTCCAGTGGAGGAGGACGCTTGATACTTCCGAGCAAACACCTTCGCCAAGACCGGGCTCTGATCGGAGTAGGTGCCGACATCCTTAATGAACTCGACGAGCCGCAAACAGTCTCGGCAATCTGGGATCAAGTACGAGGCCGCCGAGCTATTCGACGTGGCAACTCCTCGTTGTCATTCGATTGGTTCGTGCTTGCGCTTTGCTTCCTAAACGCTATCGATGCTATCGAACTCACTGATGAAGGTCTCGTAGCACGATCCAGGAGCCAGTCATGATCGTCTCGATCAGTAGTGATCTGCCGACTTTCAAGGCTCTGACGTTCCATGAAGGATTGAACATCCTACTGGCTGACCGTACGCAAGAGTCCACAGAGGGCCAAACTCGCAACAGCGCAGGGAAAACCAGCGTCATTGAGGTCATTCATTTCCTGCTTGGCGCCGAAGCTAACAAAGGCTCCCTCTTCCAGACATCAGCACTCGCTAACTTTTATTTCAGAGGCAGGTTGCGGCTCGGTCAGCATGAGATTGAAGTAGCCCGTAAAGGGAATGACGCTAATCGCATTATTCTATCTTCCGAAGACGCGGAACGGATTGGCGTTGAACTCACCCACGACACTAAGACTCGTACAGATTATCTCCCGCTAAAGCGATGGCGAGAAATTCTGGGCCACTTCTGGTTTGAATTACCTCACGATCCGAAAGGCACCCCTTTCGGCGAGTCCTTCTCACCGAGTTTTCGCTCATTGGTGAGTTACTTCGCGCGGCGCAACAAGTTTGGTGGCTTTGCGACCCCTGAAAAACAGGGAGAGAAGCAACAGCCTTACGACTATCAAATCAACCTGTCTTATCTGCTAGGCCTCGACTGGACGATACCACGAGCGATGGAAGAACTGCGTCTGGATGATGCGACGCTCAGAGAACTCCGTAAGGCTATTAAGGAGGGAGCCTTTGGCCAAATCTTTGGCAGCGTGGCCGAGATCCGACCGGAACTCGCACGTATCGAAAGCCGGACGGAGCGTCTTCGCCGCCAACTTGAATCCTTCGAGGTGCTGGATGAATACCGTGAGTTCTCAGTGGCTGCCGCGAGAACCAAGCGGCGAATGCAGGAGATTAGCCACGAGCTTGTAAGAGAGCGACAGACGCTTGCTCATCTCGAACGGATTGTCACAGAGGAGCGTCCGCCAGAATACGCAGAAATCGAACGTCTTTACCGAACTGCAGGCGTGGAGCTGCCCGGAGTAGCCTTACGACGCTTTGAAGATGTAGCGGCATTCCAGAGCTCGGTGGTCGAAAATCGCCGGATACATCTTCAAGAGCAGATTACCGAGACAACGGCTCGGATTGCTGATCTCGATGCCGAGCTGGCCAGCCTCGACCAACACCAATCCGCCATTATGCGTATGCTGGAAGGTAAGGGTGCGCTGGAAGACCACATACGCATGGCTGAGGAACTTGCGGGTTTGGAGAGTCAAGCGACCCTCTTGCGCGAGAAACTTAGGAATGCCGAAATTCTGGAGGGCCGGAAGACGCTCTCTCAGAAGGAACGCGCAACCCTCCTGCAGCGGCTTCAAGCGGACCATCAGCAGCACGAGGCAGAACTCCGTAGCGCCATTCTAAAAGTTGACCGTTCGATCTCCGAACTTTACGACGACCGAAATGGCAATTTCATCGTCGATGCAACGGCCAAAGGACCAGAATTTAGGATCTCTATACAGGGTGACGGAAATCGCGGCGGCATCGACCGGATGGAGATATTCTGCTTCGATCTAATGCTGTTAGAGACCGCCGCTGAGCGCTTCGATGGCGGCCCCGGATTTCTAATACATGATAGCCATCTTTTCGACGGCGTAGACCCAAGGCAGATTAGGTCTGCCATCTTATTGGGTTCGGAAATCGCTTTCGACAACGATTGTCAGTACATCGTTACTCTGAACTCGGAGACGCTCGAGCTAATTAGCGATCCCTTTTCGCCTGTGCTTGCTGGGATTGATCCTGATGCCATCCTCTCTCCAAGACTTTCTGATGACGAGACTGGAGGTCTATTCGGCATTCGTTTTAATCAAGCAGAAACGGCACAGCGCTGAAGCGGCCAGTGCAGCCTATCTCAATGATCTTACGTATCTGAGCAGGCGCACTGTGCGGCTATCATCTCATGCTTTCCTAAGTCCGCCTAACCACTCCCTACATGGTAAACTACATGTGTACCTGTGATGGGACGTGAAACTCGCCTCCATTCATGCTGTTAGTCCCAGCTGGTGGACCGAGAGGCTTCTTTATCTGCCCAGAAGCCGCCGTTTCGATAGGCATTGTCCTCTCGGAGGGAGCGTCAGTCCCACAAGGGACACCGGTTTTTCCATCCCGCCCCCATCGCATGAAGTTTTTGGACGGTGGATTCCTTGTCACGTCACATGCCCATGCGGTTAGACGCCACTCTGATGCATGCCTTTTCTTGCGATCAAAGTGACCTCGACGAACTGCCTCAATGAATCCGTGTTCTACGAGGCGTTGGAATGCTCGTGCGGCGGTGTTCTTGCTCACTCCCATTGCCGTCCCTGCATCGCGGACCGATAGCCCGATGCGGCCATTGTTAGCCCCATTATAAAGCTGGCAGAGTTCAAGATAGAGCGCTCTCTCGACTGTCCCGAGGTTTCGCCAAGCAGGGCTCTCCAATACCCAGTAGTAGAGGCGCACATGGCGTAGTTCGCCTCTAGTACGACCTGTTGCATCATGTCGCCGAGTCCGTTTCATGAGCTTGTCCTTGAGAAGAGTAAGTGTGTGCATCGGAGATCACCGATGACTTTGATGCGTTGCCAGATCTAGATCCGGAGCACTCAATGCACCCTGTGGGTGACGGCATGCCCCCATCCGACTGGCGCTGTGACTGCAAGGCCTGCAGTCTCTTTAGCCGTTATGCGAATGCCTAAAGGCGCTTCGTTCACGGCCGCAAAAAGCACCGTCTCTTTGGGTGGCCTCTTCAGCTACGTCAGCCTCCGAAGTAGAGCGCCGCTGATGTGCATTCATCCATGCTTTGACGGTTGGGATGTGATAGCGAACTGACCGACCCACCTTCATGTAGGGCGGTGTATTCCCTGTCAGTCGGCGCTTGTTCCAAGTGCTTACACTGATGCCGGTTAACTCAGAAAGCGTTCGAACGCTGACGTATTCCTTGAAGGTCATAGTCGCTCCCTCTTTGGGAAACACCCGGTCTCGCCGGGAACGACTATCGTTTACGAGGATCGCCTCTAGCCTGAATACCGGCCCGAAAATGTCCCGAAACGATAATTTCGGGGCATGTACCTCATGTCGCCTTGGCAACTCGGTACGCATCTCTAAGCCTGTTAGAGATTGTCTTGACGGTTAGCGGGGGAAGATCAGGCTTCAACCGACGAACCTCCTCAAACCAAGTAAGTAAGCTACGTGCCTGTTCTGCTAGGCTGTTCTCAACGTGGCCAGCGGCTACCCTCTGCCTGAACTCTGCCTCAACCACATGCATAGAGCTGGGACGGCCAGGAGCCCCTGATGAATAGCCTCGCCCAGCATCAGCCTGCCCCGCAGATCGGACTTCCGAAGGTACGTCCCCGGATTGGCTTCCTGTAATCGAGGGAAAGGCTTGAAACAGTTCTGCTCTGTCGAAAGCGAGTCCGTGCCACCAGTTGGTGGCAGCTGAAAACCTCTTTGGCTTGGCTACAATGAGATCCATGTGACCATCGATTTCGAGGTCAACCCAATCGAGAGCAGTGATTATCTGACGGCGGGTGGAATCAGCGCCTCGATGATCTCCTGAGAAGCCTGTCACGCTGACACGCCCTGTAACACATTGCAGTTGAAGGAGCTTAGCCGCTGCTTCTGCATCGAAAACGGGTCCAACGCCAGGATTTCTCTCAATCAGATAAATTGAGATGCTTTCCAGATCGCCATTTTTCATCCGATCTGCGAAGTCACTATCCCTTGATGCTATCCAGGCGACCGCTTCCCCAGCAGTCATGAATGGATACTCCATACGAATCACCGCCGCACTGCTGATAGGTAGCAAAGAGCAGGTGCCTCAGCCGCATCGGATGACCGGCAGCCTGACGGTTCCTGCACCTCTTAACGTGCTATTTATCAGCTTTCCTACGAAGCTCGACAGTTACTTGCTGAGTCTCAGGCGACAGAGCGTCGGCTGTGGACAAGATTACACCCGCAATACGCTCGGAGAGTTCACGCACAGGATCAACCTGACGCGTTACATACCGCCCAGTCATCGCGAGGGTTTTATGTCCGAGCGCATCACGAAGAATGAGTGCGTTGGCGCCTAACGACGCACCTCGGCTTGCGAAAGCGTGGCGCATGTCGTGAATACGTAGATCCCTAACTTTCGCAGCAGCCAGAACTGCTGCCCAGGCATCACGTATGTTCGATTTGGTAAGTGGGCCATCACCCTTATCGTTGGGAACGACCCACTTCCCGGGGCTCTTCACAGACCGAAGAAGAGCCAGCACTGGACCTGAGAGCGGGACCATTCTTCCTCCTGCTTTTGCATCTCGCAGTCGGAGAACGGCACTAGCAAAGTCCACGTCGGCCCATTCCGCATTCTGCCACTCGCCCTTTCTTGTGCCAGTGAGCGCCAGGAGCTTAAACAGCAGCCGTGCCGATGCTCGGATAGGTGTCTCATCAATGGCTTTCCAAACTGCTCTTAATTCGCCATCAGTTGGAACCCGATCCCGAGCTTTCTCAGGATGAGGGGAGATGCCACGCGCCGGATTGTCAGCGATCAGTTCATCTGCGACGGCAAGAGTAAGCGCCTTACGAAGTATCGCAAGGTCAAGGTTAGCCTGTCTTGGCCGTGTAGTCTGCTTTGCATGCCAGCTTCGAATGTGGGCGCGAGTAAGATCTGAGAGACGGATAGCCCCGAATTCCGGAATTAGGGTTCGATTTATCATCTCCTCGAAGGCTTTAGCCGTACTTGCCTTGCGCTTGGGCTTCCAATGCTGCTCTAGAGCCATCACGAGGACGTCCCTGACCGTAAGCTCCCTCTTCCGTGCCATTCTGGCCCCTGCTGGATCCTCACCATGAGCAACACGAGCGAGGATCCTCTTGGCCTCGTTTCGTGCCTCATCAGGTGTCAGAGGACCGTGCCGACCAATCGACAGCCTCCGTGTAGGAAAGCCTCTCCCCCGCCCAGCTCGGTACTCAACAAGGTAGGTTCTCGATCCGTCGGCGTTGAGCCGCACAGCGAACCCGGTCAGTTCGTCATCCCGGATAACACGCCCGACATCCTCAGAACCCAATCGATCAACTAAACGCTTTGTGATCTTTGGCATGATGCCCCACAGTCCTTTCTCCTCATGTCGTCACCATGTCGGCACGAAGAAGCAAACATGAGGATCGTTCAGGAAAGATGATGCAAGTTATGTTGAGGGCTTTCAAGCCCTTAGCGCATAGTCCGGACACGTGAGGACACGCCCGGAAATCATCCGAGCTAAACTCAAAATCGAGTTCCGCAAGGAGTGCTGGTTCGATCCCGGCCAGGGGCACCATCCCTTTTGAGATGGCACGGCGGAAAGCCGAAGAGCAACCAACAAGCCGAACACTCTGAGCGCTTCGCCCATTGCTGGCCCCGCATGGCTGCTCCTTGACCATCTCAATGGATTATCGCTTTCGGGCTACTCCATCTTCCACGTTGCGTAGACGGCTGCGTTTGGAACAAATGCCCGGGCTGGGGACGTCGGGTGCGAACGGGGAACTTGAGGCTGCCCATGGACAGGGAGTCCCGAGGCGATCACGCCGCATCGAGAATGCGATCAATCCAAGCCGAGAGGGGCAAGTCATGGAATTTGAAATCGAAGCAGTCGCGCGCGCCCTGTATTCTGCCGAAGATGATGCTCAGGTGTGGGAGCAAGAGCCGGAGATCATCAAGAATGAGTTCCGCGAGCATGCTCGGACCGCCCTGGCCTTGCTTGCGCAGCACCGCAGGCAGGAGCGGTACGATTTGCAGGCCGTTGCCTTTCCATATGCTGCGTAAGCCCCTGCTCCCTTTCGTCTCTCACGATCGGCACTTGCAGGCATAATTCTCGATCTCGGAATGAGAATGCCCACGGCTCGCGTGAGCCGTGGGCGCTGGACCCGAGAAGCGTCGTTGCCGCTCTATCGATCAGCCGCGACGTTCGATCACCGTCACGATGCGACGGGTGCGGGGCTCAAGGATAACGACCTGATCGCGCACGACGATGTATTTGCACTCCGGCAGGCCGGTCAGGATGCGCTCAACATTGTCCGGGCAGTCGTACAGGGTCGTCACCGAGGCCGGAATGGTCGAGCCGACGCTGACGCTGAACTCCACATTGGTGAGCGGCTGCACGTTCACGCTGCTGAACGACCGCGAGATCTGCGTCCGCTGCTCCGAGGTTACGCTGATATTCGTCGAGCTCGACGAGTTCGTGCTGCCGGTGGTGGTGGTATTGGCAGCGCCGCCCGTCGTGTTGGATGCATTGCCCGTCGTGCTCGAGTTGCCGCTCGTGCCGCTGGAGGCGGTGCCGGATGTGGTGCCTTGACCTTGCTGCGTCGTACCCTGAGCCGTGCCGGAGGTGCCAGAGGTCCCGGACTTGCCGGACTGGGCGCTGTCGGTCGAGCTGCCGCCCGTCGTGGAGGTGCCGGAGGAGCCGCCGGTGCTGCTGGAAGCAGAGCCGCCCGACGACGTTCCGCTCGTCGAACCGGATGCGCCGCCTGTGGTCGAGCCAGAGGTGCCGCCGGACGAGCCGCCGGGTGTCATGACCGTCGAGCCGCCCGAGGAGCCACCCGAAGCCCCGCCGGAGCTGCTGCCGCCCGAGCTGCCACCCGTCTGGGCCATCGCAGCCACGCTCAGGGAAAGGGTCGCTGCCGCTACACTGGCCAGTAAAGTAACACGCATTGGATGAAACCTCCCTGTGATGGAGGGCCGAAATGGCCCTCCGCAATGGGTATCAACGGAGGTTTTCAGCTAGGGTTCCGTTCCCATCCGGAAGTGTCGGGGCTGTACATCTGCGGTTCATGAACATGAACGAAAACCCTTGAAAAAGCGGCTTTTTTTCAATGAACAGCGTGGTGTTTTGCACCGCATCCAGATGGACCGCGGGCGCCGTGCGGAACCCGTTTCGCGCAGGCATGCGGGGCTCGGTCGAACCGGGGACCGCAACGGTCAGGGATGGGCGGAACTAGTCAGGCGTTGTGGTGCAAGCGGCGCAAAGGCGGCGACCACCTTTTCATAGACCGGCCGCTTGAACGGGATGATCAGGTCCGGCAGGCGGTGCATCTCTTCCCAGCGCCATTCGTCGAACTCGGGCCTGTGGCCGCCTCCGCCCGGCTGGTGGATGTTGATCTCGCTGTCATCCCCCTCGAACCGGAAGGCGAACCACTTCTGGTTCTGCCCGCGGTAGCGCCCGCGCCAGGCACGCCCTGCCACCATGGTGGGCAGATCGTAGGCATACCACTCGGGCGCCTCGGCCATGAGACTCACGGAATGGACGCTGGTTTCCTCATAGAGTTCGCGCAGGGCGGCCTGATAGGGCTCCTCTCCAGGATCGATTCCGCCCTGGGGCATCTGCCAGGAATAGCCATCGGACGCCGCATCGGCGTCGGAGCGGCGCCGGCCGATGAAGACCAGGCCTTGCTTGTTGATCAGCATCACGCCGACGCAGGAGCGGTAGGGCAGATCCTTTCTGGCCTGTGATCCTCTTGCGCTCCTCATCAACACTCACTCCCTTGATCACGAAACCCGAATGCAGCCGGTTCTTGATAGTGCCGGCGCTTGGTCATGGTTCCGAAGCAGGAAGAGAGAGTGCCGCTTCGCCGGCCCTCGCACAAGCTTTTCCGCAGGGCTGCGGAGGCCCCGATAAAGAAAGGGCCTGACGGGATTCCATCCCGTCAGGCCCTTTTGCATCACTGTCTCTTGAACGAAAGGACGAGTCTGTCCTTAGTTCGGCGTCGTGGTCGTGTTGGCCGCGCCCTTACGGACGCCGTGCAGCAGGTCATAGGCCGCGATCAGCTGCTTGTCCTTGCTCGCATCCGGCGGAATGTAGGCTGAGGAACCGCCGCGCTCTTCCTTGTCGCCGCCATTCTGCAGGTGGCCGCGCAGACCGGCCTCGCCCTTGGTCTCGTCCTTGCCCTTCAACTCCTCGGGGATGTCCTGCAGCACCTCGACGTCAGGATCGATGCCCTTGGCCTGGATCGAACGGCCGGCCGGTGTGTAGTAGCGCGCCGTGGTCAGGCGCACGGCACCGTTGCCGCCAAGCGGGATGATGGTCTGCACGGAGCCCTTGCCGAAGGAACGGGTTCCGAGAACCGTCGCCCGCTTGTGGTCCTGAAGGGCGCCGGCCACGATCTCGGAAGCCGAGGCCGAGCCGCCGTTGACGAGCACCACCAGGGGCTTGCCCTTGGTGAGATCGCCAGCCTTGGCGCTGAAGCGCTGGGTGTCCTCGGCGTTCCGGCTGCGGGTCGAAACGATCTCGCCTCGGTCGAGGAAGGCGTCCGACACCATGATCGCCTGGTCGAGCAGTCCGCCCGGGTTGTTGCGCAGGTCGATGACGAAGCCTGCCACCTTATCGGCGCCGATATCGGTGGTGAGCTTGTCGATGCCCGCGCGCAGAGCCTCGTAGGTCTGCTCGTTGAACTGGGTCACGCGCAGCACGCCGATGTCGCCCTCGACGCGGGCCCTTACGGGGCGCACCTTGATGGTCTCGCGGGTCAGCTTCACCACCACCGGATCCTTGGCTTCCTTACGCTGAATCTTGAGGGTGACCGAGGAATTGACCGGGCCGCGCATCTTGTCGACCGCCTGGTTCAGGTTGAGGCCCTGGACCTGCTCGTCGTTGATGTGGGTGATGATGTCGTTGGCCATCACGCCGGCCCGGGAGGCCGGAGTCTCGTCGATCGGGGTTACCACCTTGACGAGGCCTTCCTCCATGGTGACCTCGATGCCGAGGCCGCCGAACTCGCCGCGGGTCTGCACCTGCATGTCGCGGAAGCTCTTGGCGTCCATGAAGCTCGAATGCGGATCGAGGGAGGTCAGCATGCCGTTGATGGCAGCCTCGACCAGCTTGGCCTCCTCAGGCTTTTCGACGTAATCCGTGCGGACCTTCTCGAAGACGTCTCCGAAAAGGCTCAGCTGGCGGTACGTGTCGGCCGAGGCGGCAACCGCGCTCATGCCCGACAGGAGGCTGGTCTGCGACACCATGGTCGCGCTGCCTGCGCCGATGGCCGCACCGAGAATCAAGAGGGATAGTTTGCGCATTATCCGCGAACCTTTTCGCTTTGCGATTTTGCCCACCAGGGACTTGGATCGATTGAACCGCCGTCTTTCCTGAACTCAACATAGAGGACGGGATTGTTCTTTTCTATGGCGGCGCCGATCAAACTCATGAGAGGAGCCTCTCCCATGGTTGCAACGGGCTCGCCGGCGAGCACGAACTGCCCGACATCGACATTGATTTGGTCCATACCGGCCAGAAGAACATAGTATCCCCCACCGGCATTGATGATCAAGAGTCGACCATAGGAGCGGAAGGGGCCCGCAAAGGAGACCCACCCGTCCGCCGGGGATACCACGGTTGCATTCTGCCGCGTCGTGATCGAAATGCCACGCGTCGTTCCGCCATACCCGTCCGAGGCGCCGAACTCCAGGGTCGTCTCCCCGCTGACCGGGCGCGGCAGCAGGCCCCGCGCCTCGGCGAAGGGGATTTTCGGCGCCAGCCGCGCCGGGTCCCGGAAGGCCAGCTGGGCGAATTTCTCGCGGGTCTCCTTTTGCTGGGCTTCGGCTGCCTTGCGGGCCTCATCGGCAGCTCTTTGCGCCCCTGCAATCTCCGCTTCCATGCGGTCGACGAGTTCCTTGAGCGTTCCTGCCTGGCGGGCCAGCTCCTCGGCTTTCCGCTGCTCGGCGCCGGCATTGCGCTCGACCTCGGCGATGCGGTCCTGCCGGGCCCCCATGAGGGCAGCGAGGCGCTCCTGCTCGCGGGTCAGCCCCGTGAGCTCTCCGTTCAAGGTCGCGCGGTCCGCGGTGATCGCGTCCTTCAGGCGAACGAGCTCGGTCAGGTCCGTCGCCAGGATCTCGGCCTCGACGCGCAGCTCAGGCAGAACAGCCCCCAGCATGATCGAGGCGCGCACCGCCTCGAGCATGTCCTCGGGCCGCACCAGCACAGCCGGCGGCGGCCTGCGGCCCATGCGCTGCAGGGCGGCGAAAACCTCGATGATCACCCCCCGCCGGCTCTGCAGGGAGCGGCGAATCGCGGCCTCGCTGGAGATCAGGGTCTGAAGCCTCTGCTCCAGGCCTCGAATTCGGTCTTCGATGCCGCGCACCCGCTCGGCCGTCCCGATCAGAGCGGCATTGAGCTTTGCCCGATCCGCCTTGATGGTCTCGATTTCAGCCTCGAGGCGCCGGCGCGCCTCGGCATTGGCCGTGATGGCCTCCTCCAGTACCTTGAGATCCTGCTCCCGGCGCGCCTTCTCCTCGGCCGTTTCGGCCTGGATCGCAGGCGCAGGCGCGGGCTGCTGGGCCCCGGCGGGGCTCAGGCTGGCAGCAAGGATCCATGCGGCAAATCCGATGGCCTTGCGGGAGGAAAAAAAATGAAAGCGCGTCATCCGATCAGGAATCATCGTGGCCGGCGCGATGATAAGGGTGACCGGCGATGATTGTCAGGGCCCTATAGAGCTGTTCGGCCACCAGCGCCCGCACAATCTGGTGCGGCATCGTGAGCGCCCCGAAGGAAACTACGAGCTCGGCGCGCTGGCGGAGCTTGGGATCGAGGCCGTCAGGCCCGCCGATGACGCAGGCTATTCCCGCGCGGCCTTCATCCCGCCACTGCCTGATTCGGTCCGCGAAAGCCTCGCTCGACGGACTCTTGCCGCGCTCGTCGAAGACGACCAGCACGGAGGAACCGGCTTTCTCCAGAAGGCTTGCGGCCTCCTCGGCCCGGCGGTCGTCGTCCCGGCGCGCGCGGCTCTCCGGCAGCTCGACCATGTCGAGCCCGGCCAGACCCAGAGCCCGGCCCATGCCCTCGACCCGTTGCCTGTATCGCTCGACCAGCTCCCGCTCGGGGCCGCTTTTGAGACGGCCCACGGCCAGCAAGCTCAGTCGCACGATAAAAGCCTTGTCATGTCAGCATCGCATGATCTTGATCGGGCAACCGATGACCACTTGCCCGGATCATGCTTTTAGCTGGCGCGGTCCTGCGGGCGGTCGGCGCCCCACATCTTCTCGAGGTTGTAGAAGCCGCGAACCTCGGGACGGAAAACGTGGATGAGCACGTCGCCGGCATCGATGAGCACCCAATCGCAGGCCGGCAGGCCTTCGACGCGCGCGTTCCCGAACCCCTTGTCCTTGAGGTCCTTGATGACGCGCTCGGCGATCGCGCCGACATGACGGTCGGAGCGGCCTGAGGTCACGATCATGGTGTCGGCAAGCGAGGTTTTTCCGGCCAGGTCGATCTCGACCGTGTTCTCGGCCTTCATGTCCTCGAGGGAGGCCAGGGCAGCGGCCCGGATGTCCTCTGCGGCAGGAGCGTCCGCTCCGGCGAGAGGAGGAAGCGGGTTCATGTCCGCTTCGACGGAGGATAGTCGGTTCAGGTTCAGACCCTTTCTCATCAGCACTCGGAGGTGCCGACCCTTAAGATAATGCGGGAAGGCCCCATTTTTCAACGTCCTTCGGTGGGAGAAGTTCGTCGCAACCGGCGCAGCTGGGTGGACGACAGATGGGACCGGGGCCCGTGCAGGAAGACCCAGGCGGGCGGCTTCAGGCCCAGTAGAGCGCGGGCATCGGCCTCATCAATCCGGGCTCCCGACAGAGCCGTGGCGCTGCGGGAGCGGACCGCCTTCAGGGTCCAGCCGGGTCGGTCGATGATGGCGACCGGCATCATGCGGGCGATGCGCCGCCACCCCCGCCAGCGGTGGAAGCTCGCCAGATTGTCCGCCCCCATGATCCAGACGAACCGGACATTCGGATAGCGCCGCTTGAGATAGGACAGGGTATCCACGGTGTAGCGGGCGCCGATCTCCTCCTCGAAGGCGGTCACGTCGATGCGGGGATCCTCGGCGACCTGCCGGGCCTCCTCCACCCGCATGGCCGTGGTGGCAAGTTCGCCCGTGTCCTTCAGGGGATTGCCCGGCGTGACGATCCACCAGACCCGATCGAGGCGAAGCCGCTTGAGGGCCATGAGGCTCACGTGCCGGTGCCCCGCATGGGCCGGATTGAAGGACCCGCCATAGAGGCCGATCCGCATGCCGGGGGCGGCCCGCGGCAGACGGGCCAGGCCCGAGGGCCCGATGCGGAAGCGGGAGGGGCTAAGCTTCACGGGCGCGTCTGGCCCGAGCCGCGGATGCGGTACTTGAACGAGGTTAGCTGCTCGACCCCCACGGGCCCGCGGGCGTGCATCCGGCCGGTGGCGATGCCGATCTCGGCCCCGAAGCCGAACTCGCCGCCATCGGCGAACTGGGTCGAGGCATTGTGGAGCACGATGGCCGAATCCACCTCCGTCAGGAAGCGCCCGGCGGCGGCCTCGTCGTCCGCGACGATGGAATCGGTGTGGTGGGAGCCATGGGTCTCGATATGGGCAATCGCCTCGTCCAGACCGTCGACGACCCGGACCGAGATGATGGCGTCGAGGTACTCGGTGCGCCAATCCTCTTCCGTGGCGGGAACCACACGGGGATCGACCACCTGCACGGCCTCGTCGCCGCGCACGGCGCAGCCCGCTTCGAGCAGCATGGAAACAAGAGGCCTCAGATGCGTCTCGGCGCAGGCGCGGTCCACCAGCAGCGTCTCGGCCGAACCGCAAACGCCCGTGCGGCGCATCTTGGCGTTCAGCACGATGTTCTTCGCCATCTCCAGATCGGCCGAGCCATGCACGAAGACATGGCAGATGCCCTCCAGATGCGCAAAGACCGGCACCCGGGCCTCCTCCTGCACCCGCCCCACGAGGCTCTTTCCCCCGCGCGGCACGATCACGTCGATATGGCCGTCGAGCCCCGACAGCATGGCGCCCACCGCCGCCCGGTCGCGGGTCGGGACGAGGCGGATGGCGTCAGAAGGCAGGCCGGCCTGCTCCAGCCCCGCCCCCATCGCCTGCGCGATAGCGAGCGACGTTCGGAAGCTCTCGGAGCCTGTACGCAGGATCGCGGCGTTGCCGGCCTTGAGGCACAGCGCGCCCGCATCCGCCGTCACGTTGGGGCGGCTCTCGAAGATGACGCCGACGACGCCCAGCGGCGTCGCCACGCGCTCGATCTGGAGGCCGTTGGGGCGCTCGAAGCGGGCGAGCACGCGCCCGACGGGATCGGGAAGATCGGCGATGCTGTCGACCGCAGCTGCAATAGCTTCGAGACGCTCGGCATTCAGCATGAGGCGGTCGATGAAGGAGGCAGGCTGCCCCTTGGCCCTCGCCTCGGCCAGGTCCTGTTCATTCGCGGCG
Source organism: Microvirga sp. jy35 (assembly GCF_056148915.1). Classification (NCBI taxonomy): domain Bacteria; kingdom Pseudomonadati; phylum Pseudomonadota; class Alphaproteobacteria; order Hyphomicrobiales; family Methylobacteriaceae; genus Microvirga; species Microvirga sp. jy35. The sequence goes on from NZ_JBWBEW010000042.1 coordinate 39,592, forward strand.
AGAATCGCATCCGCCTGCGCCCGGATGCAGCCGGCCATCGCCCGCAGGGCCGTGTTCTTGTCCTCGGGGGAAGCCAGGGCCACGCGCCGGGCGGCGACCCGTGCGCGGCGGCCAAGCTCGCGCATGAGAGCAGGAACGTCCGGCTCTCCAACCGAAGCCGCACCTGGCGCGTTGAGATAGTCGGCGAGCACTTCTGAAATCAAGGCGCGAATGTCGTCCATGTCCAAGTCCCGGCCCCTGATGGCCTCAGGGGAAATGCCTCATTCGGAACCCATAGCACGGCAGGTGGCTCCGGAGCCAAGCCGCTCCACCTTGCCTGAGATCCGCATCGGAACTTCGGGCTGGCACTATCGGTCCTGGCACGGACCTTTCTACCCGGCGCGTCTGAAGATCAAGGATTTCCTGTCCTACTACGTCCAGCGCTTCGACACGGCGGAGATCAACAACTCCTTTTACCGGCTTCCCACCGAGCAGGCCGTTCGGGCCTGGCACGATTCCACGCCGAAGGGGTTTCTGTTCGCCTGGAAGGCCTCGCGCTTCATCACCCACATGAAGCGGCTGAAAGGGATCGAGGAGAGCATCGACCTCATCTTCGGCCGGATGGACGGCTTAGGCGACAGGTTCGGCCCGGTCCTGTTCCAGCTGCCGCCCACCTTCAAGGCCGATGCGGAGACGCGGGAGCGGGTGGCGCGCTGTCTTTCGCTCGTGCCGCAAGGGCGGCGCTGCGCCTTCGAGTTCCGACATCCGAGCTGGTACGAGGAAGACACTTTCCGAATTTTACGCGATCACAACGCGGCGCTCTGCATATCCGACCACGCGGACGCGCCGGCGCCCTGGGAAGCTACGGCGGATTTCGTCTATGTGCGCGCGCACGGCACCAATGGACGCTATGCGGGCAGCTATTCGGCCGAGACCCTGCAGGACTGGACCCGTTGCATCGCCGATTGGCGTAAGGACGAGCGCAGCGTCTATGTCTATTTCGACAACGACATCAAGAGCGCCGCGCCCGGGGACGCGCAGACCTTGCTGAGGCTCCTGGATGAGGATCAGTCGCTCAGCGCCATGTCGTCCCGGTGAACCATCTCGGTGCGGCCGGGATAGCCGAGGATGCCTTCGATCTCGCGGCTCGGACGACCGAGGATGCGTACCGCATCCTCCGCGTCGTAAGCCACGAGCCCCCGGCCGAGCACGCGGGCCTCGCTGCGGATGATCACCGCGTCGCCGCGATGGAAGGAGCCCTCAACCCGGCGCACGCCCACCGGCAGCAGGCTCGCGCCGCTCTGGAGCGCACGGGCCGCACCGTCGTCCACAGTGAGCGTGCCGCGCGGCTCAAGGGCTCCGGCGATCCAGGTCTTGCGGGCGGTGGCGGGATTGGACGGCGTGAGGAACCAGGTGCAGCGCCCGTCCTCGGCCACGCGCTTGAGGGGATTTTTCGTGCGGCCGTCGGCGATGATCATGTGCGTGCCGCCGGCCGTGGCGATCTTGCCGGCCTCGATCTTGGTGCGCATGCCGCCGCGCGACAGTTCGGAGGCCGCGCCGCCCGCCATGGCCTCGATGGCCGGCGTGATGCGCTCGACCACCGGGATGTGCTCGGCCTTCGGATCGGAGGCTGGCGGCGCCGTATAGAGGCCATCGATGTCTGAGAACAGCACCAGGAGGTCGGCGCCGATCATGGTGGCGACCCGGGCCGCCAGCCGGTCGTTGTCGCCGTAGCGGATCTCGGACGTTGCAACCGTGTCGTTCTCGTTGATCACCGGAACGGCGCGCATTTCCAGGAGCTTCAGGGTCGTTGCGCGGGCGTTCAGGTAACGCCGCCGCTGTTCGGTATCCGCGAGCGTCACCAGGATCTGCCCTGCCGTGATGCCGTGATGGGCCAGCACCTCCGACCAGATGCGCGCGAGCGCGATCTGTCCGACGGCCGCGGCCGCCTGGCTCTCCTCCAGACGCAAGGGCCCGGACGGGAGCCCCAGCACCGTGCGGCCCATGGCGATGGCCCCGGAGGAGACCACGAGAACGTCGGCGCCCTTGGCATGGAGATCGGCAATGTCCTCGGCGAGCGCCGCAAGCCAGGCATGGTTCAGCCGTCCCCTCCCGCGATCCACAAGCAGCGCGGAGCCGACTTTCAGGACGACGCGGCGGAACTGGCTGAGTTGCGGTCTCACGGATGCCACTCGTCCTGGGTTTGAGCCGGCTCGTCTTCGATTTTGGCCTGATCGATCACGGCGAGGAGCGCCTGCAGCACCTCCTGGACGCCTTGGCCTGATGCGGAAGAGATCACATAGGGCGTCCGCTTGCTGGCCTTCTTCAGCTTCTTCAGCTGGTCCTTCAGAGTATCCTCGTCGAGGGCATCCGCCTTGGACAGGGCAACGATCTCGGGCTTCTCGTCCAGGCCATGGCCATAGGCCTCGATCTCGTGGCGCACGGTCTTGTAGGCCTCGCCCGCATTCTCGCTGGTGCCTTCGACCAGATGCAGCAGTACCCGGCAGCGCTCCACGTGGCTTAAGAATCGGTCGCCGAGTCCCACGCCTTCCGACGCGCCTTCGATCAGGCCGGGAATGTCGGCCAGCACGAACTCGCGGTTATAGGCGCGCACCACGCCGAGACCGGGATGAAGCGTGGTGAAGGGGTAATCGGCGATCTTCGGCTTGGCCGCCGTGGTCGTTGCCAGGAACGTGGACTTGCCGGCATTGGGAAGCCCGACCAGGCCCGCATCCGCAATCAGCTTGAGGCGCAGGATGAGCGTGCGCTCGATGCCTTCCTGACCGGGATTGGCCCGGCGCGGCGCACGGTTGGTCGAGGAGGTGAAATAGGCATTGCCGAAGCCGCCATTGCCGCCCTTCGCCAGCAGGACCCGCTGGCCCACATGGGTCATGTCGGCGATGACGGTCTCGCCGTCCTCCTCCAGGATTTCCGTGCCGGCCGGAACCTTCAGCACCGCATCGGCCCCCTTGGCGCCATGCCGGTTCTTGCCCATGCCGTGGCCGCCGGTCTTGGCCTTGAAATGCTGCTGGTAGCGGTAGTCGATGAGGGTGTTGAGACCCTCCACGCATTCCGCCCACACGTCGCCGCCGCGGCCGCCGTCGCCGCCGTCCGGCCCGCCGAACTCGATGAATTTTTCACGGCGAAAGGAGATGGCGCCGCCACCGCCATTGCCGGAGCGAATATAGATCTTGGCTTGGTCGAGGAATTTCATAACCCGCATCCTTTACGAGACCGGAGCATTTTTCGCAAAAGCGGATCTGCTCTCGCGGTTAAAATGCTGCCGTCCACGTCGATCGTGCGGGAGCAACGCGGACAAAAGAGAAGTGCTCCCGAACCCATTCGGGAGCACTTCGATGCTAGCTGGCGAGAGACATCTCCCGCTCCACCTCGACCTCCACGGAGAGAGGCTCGCGCACGAATCCGGTATGACCCCAGCTCTTCAGGCTCTCCCAGGTGCGCCGGTCGAGCCGGAAGTGATCCACCGGATAGAGGCCGCACCGGGCGGGCAGCTCGGAGAGCCCGGCTCCCTGATAGGCAAAGCCGCACTTCTCCAGCACCCGCCGGGACCCCGGATTGATCACCCGAGCGCAGGCCGTGATCTCATCCTCCTCGCCATAGGCGAAGAAGGCGTCGATCATCGCGCGGACGGCTTCCGTGGCATAGCCCTTGCCCCAGTAGGGGGTGCCGAGCCAGTAGCCCAGGTTCGGCTTGCCCGTGTCCGGGTCCGGCCCGATGCCCACCATGCCGATGAGGCTGTTGGGCTTAGCCACCGGCGTGATGGCGAGCTGCAGGCCCTGGCCGTCCGCATTGGACCGCCGGGACTGGTAGATGAACCGCTCGGCGGCGTCCGGATGGTACGGATGCGGAATTCGCGCCGTCATCTCCGCGACCGTTTTCTCCCCGGCGAGGCGTACGATGGCTTGGACATCCGCAAGACGGGCCCAGCGCAGCCACAGGCGGCGGGTCTCGAGGCGGAAAACATCGTCACGGGTGAGGTCGGGAAACATCGTCTTGCTCCGATCCGAATGGGCCTCCCTGGCCCGGAAAACACGAAGGGGAGGTGGACATCCCACCTCCCCTGTCGTTTCGGATTGGAGCTTGGCCTTTATGGGGCCTGTCTGGAGCTCTTCATCCGCCGGGTCGGTGTGATGCCGGCGGGAGCTCCTTCGTTTCGCTCTCGCCGTTTACTCTGCGGCCTCTTGGGCCGGTACGACCGATACAAAGGCTCGGCCTTGACGCGTCAGGAATCGGACTCGGCCATTGGCCGTGGCAAAGAGGGTGTGGTCTTTGCCCATGCCGACATTCGCGCCGGCATGCCATTTGGTGCCGCGCTGACGAATAATAATGTTGCCGGCGACAACCTGCTGATCGCCGAAGCGCTTGACGCCCAGACGACGGCCTGCCGAGTCGCGACCGTTGCGAGACGAACCGCCTGCTTTTTTATGAGCCATGGGTAACTCCCGTGTTCCTTGAATGAGCCCTGCCTTTCGGCGGAGCCGGCGCAGCCTTTTCGGCCGCAGCCTTGTGTTCTACCAAATTTGAGCCGCTGAGCGGCTCTCGCCTCACCTTACGCGCGGATCTCGGTGATCCGCACCACGGTGTAGTCCTGGCGATGCCCGCGCTTGCGGCGCGAATTCTGCCGACGGCGCTTCTTGAAGGAGATGACCTTCTCGCCGCGGGTGTGTTCCACCACCTCGCCCGCCACGGTCACGCCCTGCATGAGGGGGGCGCCCACCTGGGTCTTGCCGTCGTTCGTGACCATGAGAACCTGGTCGAACGTAACGGCGGTGCCCGGCTCGCCTGCGAGCGTGGCGACGGTGATGACGTCGTTGGCGGCAACGCGATACTGCTTGCCGCCGGTCTTGATCACTGCGAACATCTTGATCCTCGTGTTCAAACCCAAGTCTCAGCGGGGAAAGACCCGCCGGATTGGCTTTTTGGCAGTTTCCGGCTTCGGTTCACGGCAGGCTCAAGCCGCCGCATGGATATGCGCAGGCACTCGTGCCCGCCCATAGAGGACGCCTACCTACCGGCGCCCCCCGTCCTTGTCAATCAAAAACCTTGCTTTTGGCGCTTGAAGACCCGCCAAGCCCATGATATCCACCCCGCCTCAACCAGCGGGCCTCCAGGCCTTCGCACCCCGGAGAGGTGGCAGAGTGGTTGAATGCACCGCACTCGAAATGCGGCATACGGGGAACCGTATCGGGAGTTCGAATCTCCCCCTCTCCGCCATAACTTCATGATAAGACATTGAAACTCCTCCAGAAATTTCCGAAGCCTCAGATTTGGCCCTAACATTGGCCCCAACATCGAAGCACGGCTCCGCTTCTCTGCGTGTGATACGAGTAGTCGGCTAACCACGCCTTTACGGAAATTCGACGTACTTCCAGGATGTGCCGATTTCGTTGAAAAAGTCCTCGTGATTAGCGACGGATCGTGATTCCCTGATCGGGCATTCTCAGCGGAGGATCGGGC
>NZ_JBWBEW010000043.1:0-43241 GCF_056148915.1 Microvirga sp. jy35
ACAGCAGGATCACTGAGCGATCGAAGTGGCGGCCTTTGAACATCTGAACCTCCGGAGTTTTGCCGGAGGCATACGCCGAACTGAGTTACTGAACTGTTTGCGACGGAACCCCTCAGGGAGCCCCCTATTCATTTCCAGGACGTGCTGCCCTGCAGCCGGCCCTAACACGCGACCTCGGGCGGGTTCACCTCGCAGGTGATTACCTCGAGTTCCCATGCATGGATGCAGCGATCTCAACTGCTTGTGAGGCGGCTGCGAGGATTGATACTGCTTTAGATGCAGCTGACTAATGCTCTGCAGCCGGTTGCTTTATAGCACTGGCTGCCAAACACCCTCAGCCCGCATGGTAGACAAGAGCAGACAGAACGTTACCTCGTGCAAGGGTTGAGAATTCGCACCTGCCGTGGTGTCACGGCGGGGATCGCGGCAGGCCACTGTCCGGACATTGGAGTCGAGCGCCCTTTTACCGTCCATCGGCCACCGTTTCGATGTAACCGAACGTGCGAACATTGCGGCATACTATCGCTTCAACGAGCACCGGCAACTGCATCGTCATGCACGTGACCGCCGAGAAAAAGCTGACCAACGCGCGGGTCGGTTAGCAACTTCTTCGCATCGTCGTGCATGCGGGTCTGGCCAAGCTCAAGCACCAAGCCATAATCTGATAGTGCGAGCGCGGCCTTGGCGTTCTGCTCCACCATCAGGATCGTCACGCCGCTGTCGCGCAGGCGGATCAAGGTTTGAGAGACCTCCCGCACCATGTTCGGCGACAGACCTATAGAGGGCTCATCGATGAGCACCAACTTAGGATCGAGCAGAAGCGAGCGGGCCACCTCGAGCTGCTTCTGCTGACCGCCGGAAAGCTCGATTGCCTTACGATTCCTGAACTCCCGCAACATCGGGAACTGGTCCATCACCCCTTCGATGCGCTGGCGCACCTTGGCTTGGTCGGACGCGGTGATCCCACCAAGCTCAAGGTTGTGATAAACCGAAAGTTGCGGCACCACATTGCGGCCCTGCGGCACATAGGTCACACCATGGGCGATCATCTGGCGCGGCGTCTGGCCCGTAACCTCTTGGTCGTCAAGGAGGATGTTGCCCGAGTGGATCTGCAGCAGGCCGAAGATCGCCTTGAACACGGTGGACTTGCCCGCACCGTTGGGACCGATCATTGTGGTGATCGACGCCTTCGGGATCCTGAACGAGACGCCGTTCAGAATCGTAATCTTACCGTACCCGCCATGGACGTTGCGCAGTTCAAGCATCAGTCAGCCACCGAGATAGGCATCGATTACAGTTTGGTTCAACCGAATGTCGTCTGGTGTCCCTTCGGCAATGACTGCACCTTCGGCGAGCACGATCACCCGGGTGCAGAGGCTCATCACGAACTCCATATTATGCTCAATCACCACGAATGTCGTGCCATGCTCAGCATTGTACGCGGCGAGCCGCTCCCTCAGGTGTGCGAGCATCGTTAGGTTCACGCCGCCCGCCGGTTCGTCGAGCAGCACGAGGGCTGGACCCGCCATGAAGGCCATAGCTGCATCCAGCAGCTTTTGCTGACCGTAAGACAGCGAGCCTGCCAGCGTGCCGCGCAAATGGTTCAGTCGGAAGAACGAAATCATCCTCTCAGCGTCAGCCGTGAGGCCAGCATCAGAGGAGCCAAAGAGTCGGGAGAGCATTGTGCCGCGATGCTCCTGCCCAGCCAGGACGATGTTGTCAAACACACTCATCTTCGGGAAAACAGAGAGCTGCTGGAAGGTGCGGCCGACGCCGAGCCTGTTCAGCTTCGATGGCCGTAGGCCGGAAACATCGCGGCCGTTGACGTGGACCTGGCCCGCATCAGGTTCGAGCTGACCGAGGATGCAGTTGAAGAGCGTCGACTTGCCGGAGCCGTTCGGCCCGATCAAGCCGAGGATCTCGCCCTTGTGCACGTCGAAGGACACGCCCTTGACGGCCTTGATGCCCCCGAAGTTCTTCTCGATGCTGCGGACAGAAAGGACCGGCTGGCTCATTTGAGCTGCGCCCCTTGCTGGAGATCGGCGCGGGCGACAGGCCGCGCGATAAATCGGTCGCGGATGCGGCCCCAAATGCCGATCATGCCTGTCGGGACGAAGATGAGCATGACGATCACGAGTACCGCGTAGATGATGAGATAGTAGCCTTCGGTGAAACGGAGGATCTCGGGCAGCAGGATCACGACGCCCGCGCCTAGGAATGGGCCGAAGAAGTAACCCGCACCACCGACCGCGACCATCAGTAGGATACGCAGGGAATGGGCGAGCCCGAAGGAGCCCGGCTCGATAAACTGCACGAGTGATGCAGTCAGTGCCCCGGCAAGACCGCCGTACATGGAACCGATAGCGAAAGCCAGAAGTGTGATGCGCCGGGTGTCAACCCCTAAGCTCTCGGCCCGGATCGGGTTCTCGCGCAGCGCTCTGAAGGCGCGGCCCCACGGCGAGCGAACAATGCCCCACATCGCAAGCGCGGCGATGATCGTCACTATCAGCGTGAAGTAGTAGAAGGGCAGCGAGCGCATCGTCGAAAAAAGACCAAGGTTCGGCCGTGGAATGCCGACGAGTCCGTAGGTCCCACCTGTCAACCACTCCTCGTTGCGCAGCACGAGGAAGACCAGCGTATTGAACGCGAGCGTCACGAATGCAAGGAAATGACCTTTCACGCGCAGAGCCGGATAGCCCAACCCGAACCCGACCACGAAACAGGCCAGCACGCCGAGCGGCATGGCCGCAAGCCAATGCCAGCCTGCAAGCGTGAGGAGCGCCGTCGTGTAAGCCCCGATAGCCATGAAGGAAGCTTGCGCCAGCGAGATCTGGCCGGCATAGCCCAGTGTTAGGTTGAGACCCATCGCGGCGATCGAGAAGATCAGCCAGGAGGTCATCACGTAGATGAGGTAGTTGCCTTGGCCGAGAGGCGCGACGATCGCCAGCGCGATCAGTGCCAGAATCAAGACGCGACGAAGCCAGGTGGCCATCAGACGGCCCTCCCCTCAGGCGTACCCAGAATGCCCTGCGGTCGGACCAGGATAATGAGGATCAGAAGGATCAACGGCAGCGCAGCGCGGTATTCGGCAGTGACGTAGGTGGCCACCAAGTTATCTAAGACGCCGATCAGCAAGCCACCCACCAGCGCGCCGCGGATCTGGTTAAAACCACCGACAATGGCCGCGATGAAGGCAATCAGGCCAAGGGTTTCGCCGTTGGAGAATTTGGCGAGATAGACCGGCGTGATGAGGAAGGAGGCGAGCGCCGCGAGCGCTGCGTTGATCAGGAACGTGTAGAGGACCATTCTCTTCACGTCGACCCCTAGGATCTCGGCCACAGCCGGATTCTGTGCAGTCGCCTGCATACAGCGGCCGGTTCGGGTGCGGTTGAGGAAGAGCGTCAGCAGGACAACGATGCCCAGCGAGAGAACGAGGTTCAGGATGTCCTGCAGGGAGACGACCGCGCCGAAGATGTTGATCGGGTCACTTGGGAATACGGACGGGAAAGGCTGCCCCTCTGCACTGTAGAACTCCTTCACACTCTCCCTAATCAGAATGCCGAGCGCGATTGTGGCAATGACAAGTGTAATGCCTCCGTGGGGCAGGATTGGAGCGACGACCAGCTTCTTGAATGCTGCTCCCAGAATGAGGATCGACATGGCGAGGCCGAACAGCAGCGCGCCCCAGAGCGGCAGATCGAAGTAGTTCAGGCCGACCAAGACGAGGAACGCCGGAAGCATGACGAACTCGCCCTGGGCGAAGTTGATCGTCTGGGCCGCCTGCCAGACCAGCGCAAAGCCGATCGCCACAAGCGCGTAGATGGATCCAGTCGCGAGACCGGACAGCAGAACCTGCAGGAACTGAGACATCATTTGTTTTTGCCTGAAGGCTGTGGCGACCGGCGCGGTCGGAACTAGAGCATCGAACCTAAAGGTGGAGCCCACATTCTAGGCCCGATGCTCTCCATAGGGAGCGGCGCATCGTTCGGGGAAGAAATGCCTCTACTTTCCCGATGATGCGCTAGCGATCAGTTGGCCGGAACGGTGCCGATCACGACTGGTGAGCCATTTCGGACCTGCACCATGAAGCTTGGACGGGACATCTCACCGCGGTTGTCCCAGCAGGTATCGAGCAGGATCCTCGGATACTTAGTGGCTGGCAGGCACAGGCCGTGCATCTTCTCGGAGAAGGCCTCGCCATCAAACTTGCCGACGAGTTCGGTCACGTACTTGGTCGTCCAGGCTCCGATATAGCCTTTGATCGCATCGTGGGTCGGAACACGCTTAAAGGTCTTCACGAACTTCTCTCTGAAGGCCGCAATCCCCTCGACCTGATCGGCAGTGGCCGTGATGCCGACGTGAGCGATCGCACCCTCAGCCGCGGGGCCAGCAAGCTCAATCACCTTGGCCTCCGTCAGCGTTACCTCGCCGACGAGCGGCATGGAGAGGCCCTGCTTCTTCGCCTCAATCAGGAAACGGGCGGACTCCTCTTGGTTCATATAGACGAACACAGCGTCGGCACCCGACTGCTTCAGCTTGGAGACGTCCGACGCATAGTCGGTCTGCGCCTGCTCGGATGGCACGTCGGCGAGAACCTCGATCCCAGCCTTCTTCATTTCGGCGATAAACACGTTGCGTCCGCCGCGGCCGAACTCGTTGTTCACCCAGGCGACGCCAACCTTCTTGGCCTTCAACGTGTCCTTGAAGTAGGGCACCAGGGCCGGGACGCCCTTCTGAGCGCCGGAGGAGGTGCGGAAGACAAACGGGTTGCCCTTCTCGACGATCGTTGGCGCCTCAGAACCGACGAATTGCGGCACGCCGTTCTGCTGCGCTACTAGCATGTTGACCAGCGTTGAGCCGGAATAGATCGTGCCCCAGATCGCATAGGCGCGCCCATCGATCGCCTTCTGCACCAGCGCACGTGATATCTGCGGATCGGTCTGCGTGTCGTACTCGGTGACCTTGACCGGCTTGCCGAGAATGCCGCCTTCCGCATTGATCTCGTCCACGGCGATCCTGATGCCGTCACGCCAGTTAGTGCCCGCCGGGGCGCCGGCGCCGGAGAGCTCGACGACAACGCCGATCTCAACGGCCTCTTGGGCCTGCGCCGCCCCTACTAGGGTCAGCAGCGCCGTGCTCAGCGCAAGAACGAATTTGGAATACATCGGTGCTCCTCCCTACCCTTTGTTAGGCCAGCGTTGTCTCGTTCGCACCGTCTGAACCGGTTCAGCAGACAGACAACGAATTTAGCCGTCCTGAAATTTTGTTGATCCTTTGACGACCTAAGCCGTAACGTCAATCCCAAATTTCGGCGGATATTGATAGATAATGATAAGATATCTGATATTTAATAATGTTCCAGAACTGTAAAGGGATTGTCGAAGGCAGCTTTCGCGATGAAGACTGGATATCCGACCTCGCCGGTCGAGTTTTCGAGATGGGCAGAAAAGACCGAGCGAGCCCAAGTAAGTCAGAACGCGAAATTCCCACAATACAGGGAACGTGAGCTCTCTCGCTTATGCCCGACGCTCTAAAGAAGGACCTTGTGACTGCGCCCGGAGCACAAGACCCCGCTACCAAGCGTCAAGACGCTCCTGAGAAGCTGTTATATAGTCTAACTATGCGCCTTTGCCTGTTGCTCTTGCATCTAATGGTCACAGATTACAGGCCGAGATAAGCCTTACGGATCATCGGGTGCCCCTGTAACTCCTCTGACGGGCCATCGAGCACCTGCTTGCCGTTCTCAAGCACGTAAACGCGGTGACTGACAGCGAGCACCTGCTTCACGTTCTGCTCCACCAGCAGGATTGGAAGACCAGTCTCGGCGACCCGTCTGATCGCTGCCATCACCTCTTTGACGAAAAGCGGCGACAGACCGAGACTTGGCTCGTCCATAATCAGCATTTTGGGCCCGAGCATAAGAGCACGTGCAATAGCCACCATCTGCTGCTGTCCGCCGGACAACTGACCAGCCATGGCGTTGGCGTAGCGAACAAGGTCCGGGAAGAGAGTTTCAACCTTCGCCATGTTCTCGTCCCGGACAGCCTTTGCTTCAGGCAAGTAGGCCCCCAGCATCAAATTCTCTCGCACGGTCATATTCGGGAACAACTGACGGCCCATAGGCACATGGGCCAATCCCTTACGCGCCATCTGATGAGGCCGTGCTCCCTTGATCTCCTCGCCGGCGAATAGGATGCGTCCGCTCCACGGAGCAATCATGCCCGAGATCGCCCTAAGGATCGTCGATTTGCCGCTCCCATTCCCCCCAACAAGGCCGACCAGTTCGCCGCGACTCACATGAAGAGATGCACCGAACACCACCTTCAGCGCGCCGTAGCCAAGGTCGACATTGTCAACCTGCAGAATTGCCTGCTCCATCAATCGGTCCCCAGATACGCTTCGATCACGCGCTCATTGCTCGTTACCTGCTGCGGAGTGCCTTCAGCGATCTTCTCACCACTGGCGAGTACAATGACATGATCGGACAGCTCAATTATCGCCTCCATGATGTGTTCGACCATCAGGACCGCGAGACCTTGCGCGCTTAATGATCTCACGAAAGCGATCATCTCCCGCAACGCAGGAGGATTCAGACCCGCCATGATCTCGTCGAGAAAGATCACCTTCGGCGTTACAGCAAGCGCCTTCGCCAGCTCCAGCCGCCTTCGGCGCGCAAGGTTGAGATCTAGTGCGGGCTGGTGAGCGCGATCCGCCAGCCCTACCTGCTCGAGGACACTCATTGCGAGGCGCTCCGCCTCGCTCCGCCGTTTGGCCGTCAGAAACGCGGCAACGAGCACATTCTCCACGACCGTCAACTCCTCAAACGGCCGTTCGGTCTGGAAAGTCCGGCCGAACCCCAAACGGGTCCGCTTAAATGCCGGGAGCGCGGTGATATCCTTATCGAGCAAGGTGATCCTGCCGGAGTGCATGGGGGCAAAGCCCGTCACCGCATTAAACAGTGTGGTCTTGCCGGCTCCGTTCGGGCCGATTAACCCAAGGATCTCGCCGGAGCCAAGGGACAGGGAAACGTTGTTGACGGCCGTTACCCCACCAAACTTAACGGTAATGCCGTCAGCCCTGAGCACGTTTGGCATAGAGCCTCCGAATATGTCTGCGGGCCAGCTCCCCGACAATGCCGCGGGGAACGAAAAGCACGACCACCAAGATCAGGATCCCGTAGATGAGCATGTTCGCCTCAGCGAACGTGGTACGGAACATCTCTCCCGCTCCGATCAGCACGATGGCGCCGACTGCGGGCCCCCAGATCGTCCCGCGCCCACCGATGATGGCTGTGAGGGCGATCTGCACGGACAGGAGAAGGGCGAAAATGACGTGCGGTTCAATGAACGCTAGTACGATCCCATAAATTCCCCCGCCGATCGAGGTGAGCGCAGCGGACAGCATGAACGCCTTCAGCTTCGTCGCCGTCGGATCGATGCCCGCTGCCATCGCCGAGTCCTCGTCTTCGCGAACAGCCCGTAGCTGATAGCCGAACCGGGCCCGAGAGATCACGATGACGGTAGCAATCACCACTGTTGCGAAGGCGAGCGCCATGTAGAACTGGGCCGTTCTGGAGAAGAGATCGATGCCAAACGGCTCCGGGAGGGTTGCAATGAATACGCCCGTAGCGCCTCCGGATAACCATTCCTCGTTGATGGCGACCAACCGGAGGATCTCCGCAACTGCGATGGTGGAAAGCGAAAAGTACGGCCCACGCAGGCTGAAGGTCAGCCATCCCCAAAAATAGGCGAGGACTGCCGCAACAGCGGCTGCCATGGCCATTGTCCACCACGGCGCAAGTCCGAACTGCCCCTCGCCGATGGCGACGAAATAGGCTCCGAGGCCCACGAACGATGCATGGCCAAGGCTCACCTGGCCACTCCATCCGCCGAGCAGGTCCCAGGATGTGGCCCAGCCGGCAAACAGCAGGACAGAGATCGCAACCGTCAGATTGTTTGGGAAGATGGCCGGGTAGGCCATGCCGACAGCGAGCAGCACGCCTAGTCCAATGAGATGCTTTGTCATACGCGTTTCACCGTCCGTCCAAACAGACCCTCAGGCCGGAAAAGCAGGATCAGCAGGAACGCAATCAATCCATAAGCCTCACGGTATTCGGACATGAAGTAAGAGGCGCCCAGAACCTCAACCACACCCAGCAGAATGCCTCCGGCGATCGCCGCACCGACGTTCCCCAACCCACCGAGAACCGTCACGACGAAAGCCTTCAGGGTGAAAACGGCCCCCGTGTTGGTCGGAGTTGCGAACAGGAGCGGGATAAGCGTGACCCCTGCCATGACCGCCAGCATCACGCCGAGACCAAAGACGATGCTATGGATCCGCCGCGTATCAATGCCAACGAGCTCGGCGCCAAGCCGGTTTTCCGCAGTGCCGCGGATGGCACGGCCAACTTCGGTCCGGTTGAGCAGCGCATAGAGTGCCGCGATCATGATGACCGTTGCGATCCCAGCAAGGAGCAGGACCATAGAGACGTTGACCCCGGCGATTGAAAAGGTCGATGAGGCATACGACACCTGCACCGAGCGTGGCTCGCCCCCAAAGGTGAGCAGGATCGTGTTGCCGATGATCAACGAGATTCCGAGTGTCGCCAGAAGTGCTGACTCCGGCGGCGCATCGACGACGCGTGAGAGGATGAAGCGCTCAACAATGACGCCAGCAAAGAAGCCGATTGGCATCGCAAGAAGCAGCGACAGATATGGGTCCCATCCGAGCAGGGCGTTGAAGAGGACTGCACTGTACATGCCGAGCACGACGAAATCGCCATGCGCGAAGTTGATCGTGCGCATGACGCCGAACACAAGGGTCAGGCCAATTCCGATGAGGGCATAAACGCCCCCGATCAAAACGCCGTTGGCGATGTTCTGTAGAAAAATGTCCAAATCGGCCATTCCTGTTCCTGATTGCTGTCACGTGTTCATCCGCTGCGAGCAAGTGCGCGGTTGCGAGGCAATCGTCATGTGTGACTGCCGTTTTGGTTGGACCGGCGGCTGTGCCGCCGGTCCAATTGTGTTAGCGGGTTGACCATTCCGGCGTAGGATGCTGCGCCTGCTTCGCAGCGAGATCATCCGGGAATACCGTGACGTGCTTGCCGTCCTGGATCTGCAGGATAAGGCTTCGGATCGGGTTCTGGCCCTGGAAGCCGTCAGCACTTTTGAAGTTCACTGTCGTCACGGGCGTGGTGATGTCGGTGGCAGCCAGTGCCTCGCGCACAGAGTCACGCGACTTCGGGTCAGCACGGCGCAGAGCATCGGCCGCGACCATGAGCGCGAGATAACCCTCTGCCTCATAGAACGATGGTTCACCGCCGGCCTTGGCCTTCAGGCGCTCATAGAGCTCTTGAGCACCGGGATACTTCACGTCCTGACTCCAGCTTACGGCTGTTGCAACATAGTCAGCCGATTTTCCGACTTGCTGAACGAAGCTCGGAAGAGCCGCGGATGTATCGATGGCGATGACCTTGGCATTGAGGCCAACCTCACGCATCTGCCGAGTGATTGCGACACCATCCTCTGCATAGGACACAATATAGAGGATATCCGGGTTGGCGCCGCGGAAGCGATTGAGGATCGGCCGGAAATCAGTGACACCCTGATCATAGGATTGGTCACCGACAACCTTGTACCCGCGCTCTGAGGCGAGACGCTTGCCCTCTTTCGCAAGTGAGGTTGGCCACGCACCATTACCGTACAGCATAGCGACCGTCTCAAGAGGCACATCTTTCTTTGTATTCTTGAGATGGTCGAAATAGTCAAAATATGCCTTCCCGACGATCGTCGAATTGTGCTTAGCGCGGAACACCCACGGCGAACCCGGCTTCGTGATGCTGTCGTCGGCGCTGCCCAGAACGATCATCGGAACCTTCTGGCGCGTCAGGAACTGAGCAAGTGGTCCTGTAATCGAGGAGGCGTAGGAGCCAATGACAAGCGGAACGCCTTTGCTGGCAAAGCTCTCAGCTGCGGCAAGCGCGCTCTTCGCTTCGGATCGGTCATCCTGGATCGTGAGGGTGAGCTGCTGACCCTTGATACCTCCGTTCGCATTGATCTCGTCAAGTGCAACCTGAAGGCCTGTGCGATAACGTTCGCCGAATGCCGCGAAGTTACCTGAAAGGCTGTTGATAACGCCAACCTCAACCTGCGCCTGAGCCGGAGCGCCGGCGATGGATAGAGTAGCTGCCAAGGCAGCGGCGATAGCGATCTTCATTTGTTTCCTCACCTTTTTATCTGCTTCACTGGGAAGTCTTTTGCTGCGAGAAAGAAACCCTTCTGCAGTGACTTGAGCCTAGTGCGCGTGTTCCCGCCCCGCCAAACATTTTTTTCTCGACAGAGCTTAGCTCGATATTATCCTCCGCTGCGAAATGACATCGGTCAGGGTTCGCATACCTGTGCTGCGAAAGCGGCCATGTTTCAATATTACGAAGGACGCTAAATAGTCATGTTGGAAGATGATCCATTTCGTAAGGGAGGACTCAGTGATTTTGCCCGACGGTTTCGAGCTGGCGAGATTTCAGCCGAGGACGTGACGCGGGCTTATCTCTCCCGCATCGAAGTGCTGGACCCGAGGCTCGGCGCATTCCAGCATGTTGCTGCCGAGCAGGCGCTTGAGACCGCCCGCGCAATTGACGCGCTCTATTCAGCTGGCACGGATCTTGGTCCGCTGATGGGTGTGCCCGTAGCCGTGAAGGATCTGTTCGTCGTCGAAGGTATGCCCACGACAGCGGGCACCAAAATGAACATCGACGACATCGCTGGACCAGAAGGCCCCCTGGTCAAGAGCTTGCGTCAGGCAGGATGCGTTATCCTTGGCAAGACAAAGACCGTCGAGTTCGCCCTCGGCATCACTGGCGTCTCCAGTGCCCAGGGAACACCGATCAATCCATGGGACGCACAAACTCCGCGCCTTCCTGGAGGCTCGAGCTCCGGTTCAGGCGTTGCAGTCGCTGCCAGTTTGTGTGCCTTTGCCATTGGTTCAGATACGGGCGGTTCAGTCCGCGTCCCCGCCGCGTTCAATGGGATATTCGGGCTCAAGACGACACCCGGTTTCTTCTCGACTGATGGCGCCTTCCCCCTGGCCCCTCATTTAGATACGCCTGGCCTGCTAACGCGCAGTGCCCGAGACGCTGCGATTGCTGTGGCTACGCTCACTGGTGAACCGGAAGCACGCCCTCTTCCTGTCGAAGCGCTCCGGCTCGGCGTTCCGCAGGAGTACTTCTTCGACAACCTCGATCCGGTTGTCGAAGCGCAAATTAGGGGTGCGATGGAAGCTCTATCGGCTGCAGGGTGCCGGTTGAGGCCTGTGTCTGTTCCCGAGGCGAGCGAACGCGAGCGTTATTTCCCAGCTGTTCTCCCGGCCTGCCTCATCGCGACCCTTGGCCGAGATCGCTTCCTTGCCGGTCGCGACCAGATGGATCCAATTGTTGCGAAGCGCGCGACGTCTGGCCTTGATGTGACGGCAGCAGATTATCTGGCTCTTGAGGCAAAGCGAACCAAGTCCCGCCAGAGCGTGTCCGAAAAGTTCTCAGGGTTCGACGGTTGGGTCACTCCGACGACCGCGACGCCTCCACCCTCTGTGGCTGACCTGGACGATGAACAGAAGGCCCTTGACCTCGCTCTGGGCATGACCCGCAACACTCAGCCTGCGAATTATTTCGCATGTCCCGCCGTGAGCATTCCCCTGCCGCAGAAGCCTGGGAATCTCCCAATAGGACTGCAAATCATATGTCCTGAAGGGGCTGATATGCAGGCACTGTCAGTTGCACTAGCGATTCAAGAAGTGCTCGGCACTCCTGAGGCTCCAAACTTGACCAATTTCCTGGGCTAACCAAGTCCACGATTAGGAAACGACGCTTCCTTGGAGTATCAGTCCCCATCTGGGGACTGATACACAAACCCAAGCTCCCTTCCTTGGAGCCGGGAGCTCACCGGTCTAATTTCAGCTGGCGCTTGGCTTTCCATTGCGGTTTAGAATTCGTCCCCTCTCAGCCGCAGCAGTAGCGATGGCCGAATCCAGCTCTCCAGCACGCACGGCCTCAATGAGACTGTCGATCAGCGTAGGGAGCTTGGGGAGAGGACCAACCCCGTGGCCGTCTTGCCTTTCGCAATTTCCAGTGGCCGACCGCCGTACTGCATGATGAAGTGCGTCGTGCGGCTTCCGTCTTCGAACCAGCCTTTGCGGACACGCCGAGGCACCTCCACCCGGACACGAGCCCCTTCCCCGTTTGTGCGCATGATAAAGTGCTTCGGCGGGTCGAAGACCGTTCCAGCGATCGTTGCCTCGGCAAGCTGCTTTTGAAGCGCAAGGTTCTCGACGAGCTTCTCGCGACCTCGCTCAACAGGTGTCTTGGCCTGCGCGGCGGCCTTTGCATCTGACAACTTCAGCGACTTCAAAACCGACATGTTATCTCCCTCGTCATCGCCCTTTGGGCGCCGATGTCGGGACGATATTGCCGTTGTTACTCTGTTTCAACAGAAGATTGCCGCAGCCCGCAGCCTTTCTATCTCGAGGATCCCCCTGCTCCGGTGTCCGGTAGCTAATCAAGCCACCTCTGAAAGGACCGCGAACGAGGCAAAGATGCAATGCTCTGGATGCGCGTCAGGTCAACTGGATAGCGAGAGACAGAACGTAAACACTTCCCATCAGATTGCGTTACAGGGCACGAGGACCGAACGGTGTTGTAACATTAACCCGGACATGAGATCGAGCGGTGTAGATGATCCGGCATGAGCAAGCCCATCAGCTACAAACGCCACCGCTTTTCGCCTGAGATCATCGCCCATGCGGTGTGGTTGTACTTCCGGTTTCCTCTGAGCCTGCGGCTGGTCGAGGAGATGCTGCTCGAGCGCGGCATCGTCTTGTCCTATGAGACGGTCCGCCGGTGAGCGCTGAAGTTCGGGCCAGCTTACGCTCGCCGCCTCAGGCGTAAGACGCCAAGCCGCCGCGACATCTGGCACCTCGATGAGGTCGTGGTCACGATCTCTGGCCGGAAGCACTGGCTCTGGCGGGCCGTGGATCAGGATGGTTACGTGCTCGATGAGGTCGTGCAGACGCGCCGCAACACCAAGGCGGCCAAGCGCTTGCTGAAACGGCTCTTGCGCAAGCAGGGTTGCCCACCTCGGCGGATGATCACCGACAAGCTCGGCTCCTACGCAGCCGCCCGAAGCCAGATCATGCCAGATGTCGAACACCGCTCGCACAAGGGGCTCAACAATCGGGCGGAGAATTCGCATCTGCCGTTCCGTCGACGCGAGCGGGTGATGCAAGGCTTTCGATCGCCTAGGTACCTGCAGCGGTTCGTCAGTGTCTTCTCGGCCATCCGCAATCTCTTCGTTCCACCCCGCTCCCACCGCTCCGCCACTGCCACCCATCTCTACCGCCTCAACGCCATGGCGGAATGGAAGTCTGCGGCCAGCGTCGCCGCTTGAAGCTGTCATGCGGCCGAATTTGTCTCAATGCGCCCGATGCTGGTTAACGTGACAACACCACACCGTACAGTTCCGCTGCGACCTTGTCAGCGGCTCCCTGGGCGGTTGCCGGGTCGGGCAGGTCCACTCCTCCCTTGCCCAGACAAACCGATCCTTGGAGCGCAGGTGGAAATAGCAGCGGGGCATTGGCATCTCCAGGTTAGGAGGCGGAGCCGCAGGTGATTGCCCGCTACAACTTCAAGCGACGGATCCTCGTTCGATGATAGGGGCAAGTTTTGTCTGGGATGACCGAGCTGGGTTCCAGCACCTGTAAGCCACCCTGGTCGGACAGCGGACATGAAACAGGTCCCGTCGCTGAGCGACGGCCCGTGGTGAGCCGAAGGTCACAAGTCACTGACGGTATTGGTCTGCAAAGTATCTCCGACGCTTTACCGTTGAGCTGGCGGTAGTTTGGTGCCCTTTCGGGCAGTGACGGAAGGGGTCGGTACGGCCTCCTCTCCCGCTGCGCTCAATTCGGCGGCGCCTCAGCAAGGTCATACAGGCTCTAGCGACCCGCGCCGGATAACCTGCTTCACCAAACAGGGCGGTCGCAATTTCGGCCTCTGTCAGACCTGAGCTGCGGATCAGAAGTGCTTCAATCTCATCAGCAATGGCCATGGCAATCCTCAGGTTGGCTATGAGGACGGGGCTCGCCGCTGCTGGGAGCGACGAAACTACGAAGGCATACCACCATCAAAGGGCCTTTTGTGCAAACGCGATTGGCGTTGAGGTGACAGTCTCGAACGCCCTCAGCACGTGCTGGAAGGAGAGATCAGCAGCCGTCCGATGGCCCTTCTGTCGTGCCGGCCTGAGGATGAAGAGCAGCAGCGAGCGTCCTGTCACCTCGTACACATGCCCGAAGTCGAAATCCGCCAGATCATCATTGTCCCCCTGGTTCGTGTCGATCAGGCGGACCCAACGCCTGCCTCCGACGGCCTCTGGCAGTGTGAACGGCACCAGGTCCTCATGTGCATTCAGGATCAGGAGCAGCGTCGAGTCCGACCCGAGCCGGCGCACGCCCGTCTCCTGCGCCTGCCCGTCCAGGAGAACCCCCATGCAACGCCCGTTGAGATCCTGCCAGTGATCGACCGTCATCTCGTCGCCCGTGGGTGTGAGCCACGTCACGTCCTTGACGCCGAGTTCTTCGTCATACTCGCCGGTCAAGAACCGCCCCCGGCGCAACATGGGCAAGGCGCACCGGATGGCCAGCAGCTTCTGCACGAACTCGGCCAGGCACCGCTGGTCAGGGTCAATCCCCTCCCAATCGAGCCAGGAGATCTCGTTATCCTGGCAATAGGCATTGTTGTTGCCCTGTTGAGTGCGGGCGAACTCGTCACCGGCGAGCAGCATCGGCGTGCCCCGCGACAAGAGAAGGGTCGCCAGCATGGTACGCATGTGACGGAACCCCAGGTCGCGGATCTTGGGATCCGCCGTCGGCCCTTCGAAGCCATAGTTCATCGACAGGTTGTGCGAGTGCCCGTCGCGATTGCCCTCACCGTTCGCCTCATTGTGCTTGTGGTTGTAGCAAACGAGGTCGTTGAGGGTGAAGCCGTCATGGGCGGTGATGAAGTTGACGGAGGCCCACGGCTTGCGCCCGCGCCTGTTGAACAGATCCGCCGAGGCGGTCAGGCGAGAGGCGAGCTCCGGCAGCTTGCCCTCCTCGCCTTTCCAGTACGCTCGTACCGTATCGCGGTAGCGGTCGTTCCACTCGGCCCATCCGGGAGAGAAGCGCCCGACCTGGTAGCCTCCCGGGCCGCAGTCCCACGGTTCCGCGATCAGCTTGACCTGGCTGAGCACCGGATCCTGCTGGCAGGCATCCATGAAGCGGCCATCCTCGTCAAAGCCGTGCGGCTCCCGCGCCAGGATCGTGGCGAGGTCGAAGCGGAAGCCATCCACACGCATCTCCTGCGCCCAGTAGCGCAGGCTGTCACTAACGAGCTGAAGCACGCGGGAGTGGCTCAGATTGACCGTGTTGCCGGTGCCGGTATCGTTGATGTAGTAGCGCGGATCCGGCGCCAGCCGGTAGTACGAAGCATTGTCGATGCCCTTGTATGACAGGGTCGGCCCGAGCTCGTTGCCTTCAGCGGTGTGGTTGTAGACCACGTCCAGGATTGCCTCCAGCCCGGCATCGTGGAGATGGGCCACCATCTCCTTGAACTCGGCGAACGCGAAGGTCGGGTTGGCGGCATAGCGGCGGGCTGGGGCAAAAAAGCCGATGGTGTTGTAGCCCCAGTAGTTCTTGAGCCCCTTCTCAGCGAGATAGCTGTCGTCGACGAAGGTGTGCACGGGCAGGAGTTCGATGGCCGTGACGCCGAGCGAGCGGATGTAGTCGAGAGCAGCCGGGCTGGCGAGACCAGCATAGGTGCCGCGCAGTTTCTCCCGCACGGCCGGGTTGCGCATGGTGAAGCCGCGCACATGGGCTTCATAGATCACCGTCTTCTCCCAGGCTGTCTGCGGAGAGCGCTCCCCGCCCCAGGTGAAGGCCTGATCGATCACGCGGGCCTTCATCATGAACGGCGCGCTGTCACGGGTGTCGAAGGTGAGGTCGTTGGCGGTTTCCATCTCATAGCCGAACAGCGCCGGGTTCCAGATGATCTGACCTTCGATCTACTTGGCGTAAGGATCGAGCAGGAGTTTGTTGGGATTGAAGCGATGGCCTGCGGCGGGCTCGTAGGGGCCATGAACCCGGTAACCGTAGATCGTGCCAGGGCGTGCATCCGGCAGGTAGCCGTGCCAGACCTCATTGGTGTACTCGGGCAGCTCAAGGCGCTCCAGCTCACGCTCGCCCCTATCATCGAAGATGCAGAGCTCGACCTTGGTGGCGTTGGCGGAAAATTGGGTGAAGTTGACCCCCAGCCCGTCCCATGTCGCTCCAAGTGGGAACGGACGGCCTTCGAGGATACGGGACTTGCGCATGGCTTGAGGAGCGGAGGGGCGCCCTCCCGCAGGAATGGACTTGGTGCTCTCAAAATTCATGAATGGCTCGGAGGTGTGGCCGGGCGGAAAGCGCGCTGAGGATCTACTAACGCGAAGGTTGCCGCGAAGGTCCACCATGCCTGAGCCGGATGGCATCAATCGTTGCCAAGGTACTTCAGGAAGGCCGCAGATCCTGGTTGATCCCGGTTTCGTGGGCTATGTTGTCTTCCTGCGGGCCCGAAGGATCTCCGCCACAAGCCGGCCCGGGAGAGCTGGTTTGCGCAGGGTCACGAGTTCGGGATGCCGCTCCCTGACCCTTGCTGGCAAGTCGCCGCCGCTATAAACAACCGTCGGGGATCTACGAGCCTGAAGCGCCTCCAGAACCGGCGTGACCGCGCCATCGCTCAAATTGAGATCGAGCACCGCCGTATCGAAGGACAACCTCCGTATCATCTGCCGTGCCTCGCTTACGCTGCGGGCAATGCCAACGACTTCGCCCTCGGCATCCTCCACCACATCTGAGAGGGTGGCAGCGACCAAGGGCTCGTCCTCGACAATCAGGACCCGGATGCCATTGAGCATGATGAAATCCTCTTGGCCCGCTGGGCCAACCGCAACGGCAAGATTGCCATCTGGAAACAGCTTAAGTCTAAG
This sequence comes from Microvirga sp. jy35, assembly GCF_056148915.1. Lineage (NCBI taxonomy): Bacteria > Pseudomonadati > Pseudomonadota > Alphaproteobacteria > Hyphomicrobiales > Methylobacteriaceae > Microvirga > Microvirga sp. jy35. The sequence continues at coordinate 17,046 of NZ_JBWBEW010000043.1, forward strand.
ACCCAGCGACGAGTTCCCAGGCATGCCACTCCTGCCGGCTGTGGTTTGACGACGCTCCCTAAGCGCGGCTGCATGAAGGCTGACTTCAGCGTACGGCCGCCGAAACTGAGAACGCACCACGCCCTCAGCCGCATCACGCGCATGGTAGCCAAGATTGTGCAGCCTCGAAGCGATGCAGTGCCGTGACCGAAGCTAAGAAAGAAACTCCGCTTCAGAATTCGTTTGCCGGAATATCCGCATGGGGTCGAAACCGGTCCATTGGGGTGGCTGTGTAAGGTCAGCTCATCGCGCAGTTGCAGAAGTTGCGGTACCTAACGCAAGGAAGGCGGACCTGGCGCAGATTGCTCGAATTTTGTCTGCTGTTACCCGTGGCGTTACCCGGCAGAAAAAGGCACGCGCGGCTGCGGACGCGAGAGATCCATAAAAGCCCATGCCGGTTAGGGTTTGAGGTGGTGAGCGCGCTGGGACTCGAACCCAGGACCCTCTGATTACGAACAAGAGGCTGGAGGCACTCCCAGCACCTACATGATCGAACTGGCCTGGAAGGTGCTGTCGATCGCTCGCCAAGTGGGTGGTTTCGAAGACCTAGCCCTGGAGCGGCTCGATGAGATCCGCTTCGAGCTTGAGGAGCACAGAAGTGAGGAGATGACCGAGTTCAATCTCGCGCTCGTCCATAAGGTCCTGAGCGGCCCGATCTGGGATGAGGTCATCCGGACGCCCTATCGCCTGATCGAGGAAGCTCGCAGCCTGCGCGACCACGCTCCTGTCAAGGCTGCCTTACGTGCCCAGTTGGCGGTTGCGGTGGGGCTCCGCACCGCAGCTCCGGTGCGCTGTGGCAACCTTGTGCGGATCCGCCTGGAGCACAACCTGATCCGCCCAGGCGGCCCTGGAACCCGCTACGTGCTGATCTTCCCAAAGTACGATGTAAAGAACCGCGTGAAGCTCGAGTTCAAGCTTAGTGAGCGGCTCACGGCGCTCATCGACGAGTACCTGCATGACCATCGTCCTGTGCTGCTGAGGGGGCACAATGAGCTGTGGTTGTTCCCTGGCGAGGGCGGATCATTCAAGACGCCGAGCATGTTCAGCGAGCAGATCACCAGCGCCGTCGAGAAGGCCACAGGCTTGAGGGTGCGCACCCACCAGTTCCGTCATGCCGCCGCCGCCCTGATCCTGAAGCGCGAGCCGGGCAACTACGAGTTCGTGCGCCGGATCCTCGGGCATAAGAGCCTGAAGACCACCATGAAGTTCTACATTGGTCTTGAGAGCTCCACGGCGACCGAGCGCTTTGGCGAGATCGTCGACTCTCATCTTGATAACGAGGAGAAGTGAGCATGATCACCTCCTTGCCCCTTGATGGATGGCCTGCTGCCGACCGCCTCGCATGGCTTCGGGCGTGCGACCCCGGTTCGGGGTGGAGGCGCGGCGGCGTGGCGGCCCGGTGGAAGCCGACCACCCGAAAGGATCTTCAGAAGCGCTACGGCTCCTTCCTGGAGTCGCTCCGGGAACGTGGCGCTCTCGATCTTCAGGCCGGAGCAGGTCGGCTGGCCACCCGTGAGAACGTTGACTGCTACATCGAGCGCGTCCGCTCCGGCTGGACCTCTGTCACCCTGGCCGGCTCAGTGTGCAAGCTGCGAATCATGGCGAGGATCCTGGCGCCTGCTTCGGATCTTGAGTGGTTGACTGAGATTGCCAATGACCTGGACCTTGTCTCCTACCCGCTGGAGCGGTTCGACCGCATCGTCCTCTCCGAGGTTCTGATCCGGGCAGGTCTCACGCTTGTCAAGGAAGCCCAGGTGGCTCGCAGCCACAGACCCGTCAGGCGGGCTGGTCAGATCCGGGACGGCCTCATGGTCGCCATGCTGGCTTACTGCCCCATTAGGCTGAAGAACTTCTCGGAGCTTGAATTCTGCCGCAGCTTCGTGCGCGAGCGGGATCGCTGGACGATCAAATTGCCTGGCGTAGAGGTCAAGAACGGACGGACTGATCTCCGCCTTATCCGGGAGCGCCTCAATCCTGCAATCGGCCTTTATCTTACTTGGGCGAGACCACGTCTGATGCGCCACACCGGCGAGTTCATGATTGGGGAGGAGCAAAACCAATTTCTTAGCGGTCCACTATGGGTCGGGCAGTATGGCGAGGCACTGAGCTACAATGGTGTCGAACGAAGGATTATGGAGACCACTCGCTCCGTCATTGGACGGGCTCTCAGCCCACCCGACTTCCGGCGGAGCGGGGCCTTCACCGCCCGATACTGGGCTGGATCTGAGCCGCACCTGGCCAGCGGCTTGTTACAGCACCAGGACAAGGAACTCGTCGACGAGAATTACAATCTTGCAAGCAGCCTGGAAGTTGCTGACCTGTTCGGCGGGTGGATCAACGACATTGCAAGATCTTGATGTAGAAAAAGGCAGGGGAGATCCCCTGCCCTTCTTGACATCCGCTTCAAGCCTCTAACCTGACCAGAGCCTCACGTCTCGGATGTGCCACTACCGGACCTTGTTTAATTTGCACAATGGATCAATGCGAGCATCTGCACATGCGTCTGGGAGGAATGTAAAAAGGACGCTGCCCTGCCTCCTCATCAGCAGCTAGCCAATGCTGGCAAGCACCAGAGGGATCATTGCTAGACGTCGCCTGCATTGACGTGTCCGCTCACCCGCAATGCAAATGCAGTTACGTAGTCAGGGCCAGGCAGAACCTCCAGTATCGCAGCATCCTCCCACGCACCGCCGTCTGATAAAGCAACCGTGTCGCAGAGGCAGCATCCCGAGGGTATTCTGGATTCCTGAATGATTTACTCGGCAGCGCAGCGATATCACTCGGACACACTGACATCACCGGAGCCCGACAATCTTCCGCGTCCTTCCCCTGAACGATTTCCGTTGCTTTACGGCACGTGAACGAACCGGCGCGGCATGGTTCAGCTCCTATGCCGCATCCTCATGATACGGACGGTTAAGGGGCATGTGCCACAACTCGGTCCCGGGCCCCCCTGGATGTCTCGTTTCGAGGCGCATTGAGCAAAAGACGATAAAGAGGAGGCCATGATGGCGACCTTCAACGGCACGGATTTCAAGGACGACATCGACACCTTTTTCTACGATGACCTCGCGCCCGGGTACTACGGCGAGGGATCCGACATCGTCTACGGATACGGTGGTGACGACCTGATCTACGGCTACGAGGGGCACGACGACCTCGACGGCGACTTTGGCCACGACACCATCTACGGCGGGTCGGGCGACGACAACGTGTGGGGCGGGGACGACGACGACTACCTGAGTGGCGGGGACGGAGCGGACGACCTGGACGGCGGCTATGGCGCGGACGATCTCTATGGCGGATCTGGCACCGACCACCTGTCCGAAGGCATCGGCGACGACCTCCTGTCCGGCGGGACCCGGCGTGACTTGCTGTCCGGAGGGGCGGGCGAGGATATTTCCGTCTTCAAGAAGGGCGACTCCGGATTCACCACCAGAACGGCGGACGTCATCACCGACTGGAAAAGATCCGACGACTGGATCGACATGACGGTGAAGGGCACGGCGCGCAACTACGGTGAGCACAAAACCACGGCATCGTCGATCGCGGATGCGGTCGACGATGCCGAGTACTACTTCCCGAAGGCGAGCATCAAGCACGTGTTCCTGTTCAACACCAAGACCGACACCGGGTACCTGATCTCGGACCTCAACAGCGACGGCCGCTTCGACACGGGCGTCGTGCTGAAGAACGCCGGCCTCGCGTCAGACATGAGCTACCAGTACATCATCTGAGAAAGGGTGCTTGCCTTGATCATCCCATCTGTCGATGCGGCCGCTGGGGTGAGCCCAGCGGCCCGGGACGATCTCTGCCCGGTCGACCCTGTCCCGCCATGCGGCGCGCCAAGGTTGCGGACAGGTTCCGCCACACCCTGTGCTGATGGGTCGACCGCGGCGTCAGCGAGTTGTTCGCGCTGCGCTCGCCTGAGGCGAGCGCAGCGGATCGTCGGATGGGCGCTCTTTGATTGATGAGACCTGTTGCTCTAGCCTCCGAACCACCTCAATCCCCCTGATTCAGTCATCAACAGGAGGCGTCAGTGCGCCGCATCATCGCTTGTCTCATCGTCATGTCCATGGCCGCGGCCCTGTCGAACGGAACGGCACATGCGGATGACACGCGTGCGCAGCACCAGGAGTGGATGCGGAAGCTGGAGACGCTAGGTGGCACCTTCCCGTACGCCCTCGACATGGAAGCGGGCCTCGGCGATGCCTCACCCTCCGTGTCGAGCGGCACGGCCTTCCAGCACCGCTCATGGATCAAGAAGCTGGAGACCCCGAACGGCACCTTGGGATCTTTGTTCTAGCATGGCAACGGTTCAGAGCTCTCGGGAGCACGGCTCGGGTCATTGAAGATGTGCCCGAAGGCACTGGGCCACGTTCCTGGCGAGGCCGGCATAGCATTGGCGAGGATGAGGCCAGGCTCCCGTGAGGGAGCCTGCGCCACGTCGCGTGTTCCCCTTTCAGAGTGGTGAGCGGCCGTTGCCCTGCCGCGCTACTTCGGCGGCCGGAACAAGCCGGTACAGGTGCCCCTCCGGATCGTCGGTGATCACGTAGAGCAATCCGTCGGGCCCCAGTCTGACATCGCGAATCCTGCCGAGTTCACCCTCAAGCAGCCGCTGCTCGGTGACGACCCTGTTCCCCTCAAGACCGAGCCTCACCACCATTTGGCCTGCAAGGGCGCCCGAGACGAAGGAGGCCTGCTCCCCGTCCCGCTGCATCGTCAGCCCGGATGGCGCGATCGACGGCATCCAGACGTGTAACGGCTCCTTCACACCCGCCGCCGTCGCGTTGCCCGAGCCAACTGGGGAGCCATCGTAGTTCAATCCATGGCTGACCATCGGCCAGCCGTAGTTGCAGCCGGGCTGGATCAGGTTGAGTTCATCCCCACCTTGCGGGCCATGCTCCGTGGCCCAGACCTGCCCCGTCTGGTCGTCGCCGACGAGCCCCTGCGGGTTCCTGTGGCCGAACGACCAGATCTCGGGCTTTGCGCCGGGAACGGAGACGAAGGGGTTCGTGCTCGGGACCGACCCATCGGTGTGGATACGGATGATGGACCCGGCATGATCGGACAGGTTCTGGGCACGCTGGGGCTCCCAGCGGTCCCCGAGCGACAGGAACAGGTAGCCATCACGGGTCAGGGCCAGGCGCCCACCGAGCTGCTCGTTGGCGCTTGCGGGGGGATCGCTCTCGAACAGGACGGACTGATCCACGAGCCGCCTCGTTTTCAGGTTCAGCCGTCCCTTCAGGATCCTGACGGTCGATGCTTCCTGCGTTCCGTGGGTGTAGGACAGGTACACGGTCCCGGTCTGGGCAAAGTCCGGCGACACCACAACATCGAGCAATCCTCCCTGCTCTCCGGTCCGGATGGGGGGAAGGCCCCTGATCTTCCGTGTCTTCGAGCCGGGCCTCACGAGCTTCAGCCGTCCCGGCTTCTCGGTTACCAGGAACGAGCCGTCTGGCAGGAACCCGATCGACCACGGGAACTCGAACGGGCCCGCAACCTGGACTGGAATTAGCTCATCGGAAGCCTCCTGAACGGCCGGTGCCCCATCACTCCCGGGCACGGCGGATGCAGGGCCTGCGATCAAGCCGATCAGGAGTCCGACCGCGAGCTTGTCCTTCATTCGTTGACGCTTGAGCATGCATGCCCCCGTGCTGGTGCTGATTTCGAATGCGAGATGGTTTGCAGGGCCGCCCTGACCAGTCCTCCCGGCGTCGAACTGGAGACGTGAGGGACGCAGACGGAAACGGAATGCATGGCGTCCTGTCGGCCGCTGGAATACCGGATACTCACGCGGCGCTCCTGGCAGGCGCGGCCAGGCGATCCAGGATGAAGGCCACCGCCGTCCCGACGCCGTCTTCCGCCTGGATTCTCGCGCCGAGTTCGGTGGCGCGCCGTCGCATCCCATCATCGTCTACCGCGCCCATAATGGCTTCCACCAGCCCGGCCTCCGTCAGGCGCTTGAACGCAATGGGGGCCGGTCCTACGCCGAGCTCTGCCACGCGTCGGCCCCAGAACGGCTGATCCCCGAAGAACGGGCAAATCACCGTCGGCTTGCCGGCACGCAGGCCCGCCGCTGTGGTGCCGGCGCCACCGTGATGAACGACGGCACAAACATGCGGGAACAGGCGGTCGTGAGGCGCCGCATCGAGCATGTACACATGCTCCGATAAAGGCGCAGCCGCCAGGCCACCCCACCCGCTGGCCAGGATGCCGCGCTGGCCCGCGCTCGCCAGAGCCTCCCCGATCATGGCCGTGGTCCGCACCGGGTCCACGGAAGGAATGCTGCCGAACCCGACATAGACCGGCGGCGGACCGGCCGCGAGGAAGCCTTGCAGGGATGGCACTGGCAGCCATGCCTCGTCATCAAGGAACCAGTAGACGGTCACCGCGGAGTTCCCGTCCCAGTCGGCTGGCTTCGGCACCACGGCCGGGCTGAAGCCATAGAGCCGGGGCACGGGCACTCCGTGGATGCAATCATCGCGCCGGGAAGGCGGGAGACCGAGCACCTCCTCGCGCCAACGGTTGACCGGCTCCCGAAACAGGGTGTTGGCATAGCGCAGGAACAGCTCATGGCTGAGCCTGTTGAGCGGCCCCAGATCCGCGAAGGGCAGCATGGGGCTGGGAAACGCCCGAGTTGGCGTCATCCCAGGCAGGGTGAAGGCACAGAACGCCGGGATGCCGAGCCGCTCGGCGATGTGGACGCTGCCCAGCGCCTTTGGATGGTAGACGATGGCGTCGGCTCCTCCCACCGCCGCCCACTGCGCATCGAGCAGCCGGCGCATCATCGGACGGACCCGGCGCGCCAGCCGCAGGGTCCAAGTCAGCGTGTTCCGACCCGACAGGGCCGCCTTGCCCTCAGGCGTGTCCATCAGGTCGAGGAAATCGTCCGGCAAGGGCGCGAACGGAACGCCGTGGGCCGTCACGAATCCCTCGAACCGCGCTGCGGTGGCCAGCACCACCTCGCACCCCGCCGCCATGAGGCCGCGGGCGAGCGCCACGTAAGGCTGGACATCGCCGCGAGTCCCGAGCGTATGGATCACAAGCCTCATGTGCCCACTCTTTCCGGAACAGGCAATCGCAGCCTCCCGAACGCTATGGCCAAGACGGTCAACCTTGTGCCTCCTGCGCGGCCAGGAGCATGGCAAGGAGACTGCTGGCCTTGGCGAAGCAGAGCGGATCCCCGGCCGCCACGTACCTGCCATCGTGGACGCCGTCGCGATGCATCCTCGACAGGGCCCAGCGATAGGAGAGATTGCGGGCCGGCGGCCCGTCCCACTGCGGAAGCTGGCCGCGCACCCAGCGCATCCGCTTCGGACCGAGCACCCGCGAGCACACCTCCTCCGCCATGACGGCGGTTCGGGCGTGCCCGTCCTCGATCAAGGCTTCCCCGCCGGGAAGGTTGCGGAGACAGCCCTCCAGAAGGCCCCAGACATAGGCCCCGAGCAGGAGATCGGTTATGCGGCTGTATGCCGGCATGGGATCGGCGTGCCCTCCGGTGAAGGCGGCGACCTGCTCCTGCACGTGGCGGGAGACGAGTTCGATGACCTCCGGTGCCCGGGTTGACGGTGCCGGCCTGGCCTTCAGGCCCTTGCGCAACCACTTCAGCATCATGCGCCTCCTGTCATAAGCCTTCGTGCGGCAAGGGATCCGATGCATCGATCGTAACGCGCCGGTTTGACGTCATCAGAGTTGCTCCTGATGTGTTGAAGTCTACTCGCGGCTTCCTTGCTTGCCATGGTCCCTCGGCCCATCACGTCTTTCGATCCGGGTTTCGGAGTGTCTCCGGCACATCGTCCTTCCCGACGCCGACAGGCTCAGGAAGCGCCTGAAGGAAAACCAGGCCGTGCTGCTTCCCTTTGGACCACACGGCGCGAGCGCGTACGGCCTGCTCCAGCATCGGGATCTCCAGGTCGAATTCGTCGGGGAACCCGATGACGTCCGGGAGCCAGATCCGCGCACCGGTCGCCGACAGGTCGCGGATCGTGCAGACGATCGGCGAGGCTTCGGGAGCAAGCCTGATGCGTCCTTCCAGGATGGAAGGAATACGCCTGCTGAGACGACGATCCCTCATTGACGACAACCCTTGCGCCACTTAGTCCCGCTGCACTCCGCTGCCTGACCGCCTGTTCTTCCAGATCACCGCTGCAATGATCAGCGCAAAGGCCGCCACCCTCAGAAGATAGATCCAGCTTCGCTCATCCCGGGGGATATCAAGAACGGCGACCAGCGCCTGGTTGGCGGCAAGCAGCCAGAAGGCGGCGGCGAAGGCCGCGAACAGGAGATGCCGGGTTCTCGTCCAGCAGCGCAGGAAGAAGACGCCCGCGATCAGAAACCCCATCGTGATCAGCCCGGACACGAACTGCGAAGTGGCGGCGCTCATTCACTCAGTCTCCCAGATGAAGCCGAAGACCAGCACGCCGACGGCCGCAAGCGATGCCAGGTTGCGGAGCGGGACAAGATCGACCGTCGGCAAGACCAGCAAGTCGATCACGACGAGCAGGTTGTTGACGGCCAGAAGAGCGAAGCAGAGGGCGCTCCACAACAGCAGCCTCGCCCGTGACTGCGCATAGCTGCGCACGAGCAGAAACGCGCACTCGGCGCTCGTCAGGAGACACAAGCCGTAGATGACGGTCTGAAAACCCGACATGCCCGTCAGTCCTTCTTCAGGCGGAATGCATCGGCAAAGGATGCCAGTTGATCCGCGGGCGCAGAGAACAATGCCCGCCTCACAGCGGAAGGGCGCTCGCGATATACGCGCTCGAGTTGCTGCACGAGACGATCCAACTCAGGTGAGGCGGGCGCGTAGCGGTAAGCGGCACCGGGTTCAGCCACGATCAATCCTGCCTGCTGAAGGCTCGCAACTCCCTGGCTGACGACCACGTCGCTTGCACGCAGTTCCCGCACGAGATCAGCAGCCGGCCAGCCGCGGCCTGCATGGCGATTGAGCCAGAGGAGCAATTCGGTGTTCCAGACCGACCGGATGGAATGCCGGAGGAACTCATGGAGATCGTGGTCCATCAAACTCGCATCACCATCTTTCGAGAGCTTCGGTCTCAGGCGGGAGGTTCGTCCTTGGCGCAGGTGAAGTCGGGCGCGGAGCATTCGGTGCTGCTCAGAGGCTCGTCACGATGGTCAGGATGCCCATGGCCAGGAACACGAGGATCAGCGCTGGATAGACCGCGAAGACAAGATGCGAGCGCATGAACGGGCGCTTGTCCTCGCCCTTGCGCGGAAGTCCCAGCAGGATCATCCCGAGGCCGATGGCCAACATCACGATGCCGATGGTCAGGTTCATTGCTTCCTCTCGTCGTCCTTGCCGGACCGTTCGTTGTCGCTGTTATGGTCAGGCATGCTTCAGGCCTCGCTCCTGTCTTGCCATGCGCAGCAGCACGGCGCCGGCCAAGGCTGAGAGGCCGGAGCCGAGCAGCACGCCGAGCTTGGTGGCATCCTGCAACTCCGGTGAGGCCGGGAAGGCGAGCAACCCAATAAACAGGCTCATGGTGAACCCAACGCCGCACAGCAGCGCGACGCCGTAGAACTGCGCCCAGGTGGCGTTTGCCGGCAGGTCCGCCCAGTCCAGGCGGATGACCACCCAGGAGAAGGCGAAGACCCCAACCTGTTTGCCGACGAACAGCCCGAGCGCTACCCCGATCGGTACCGGATTCAGGAGGGCGCCGAACGACATCCCCGCAAAGGAGACGCCGGCATTCGCAAAGCCGAAGATCGGCACGATCAGGAACGCCACCCAGGGCTGGAGGGCGTGTTCGAGACGATGCAGCGGGCACGACGCATCCTCGGGCCTTCCGGGGGAAGCTCGCAGGGGGATCGTGAGCGCCAGGGCAACACCCGCCAATGTCGCATGGATGCCGGACAGCAGCGTCAGGACCCAGAGCACGACGCCGAGAAGCAGATAGGGTTTCAGGTCGGTGAAGCCGGCCCGGTTGAGCCCGTTGAGGAGAAGCAGCACGAAGGCCGCACCACCGAGGACGTAGAAGTTGAGGTCGCCGGTGTAGAACACTGCGATGATCAGCACCGCCCCGAGGTCGTCGAGGATGGCCAGCGCCGTGAGAAAGACTTTGAGCGAGATCGGCACCCGCGGCCCGAGCAGCGACAGGACGCCGAGCGCGAAGGCGATGTCGGTGGCCGACGGGATCGCCCAGCCACGCGGGTGGCCGTCCGGCCCGCTGTTGAAGGTGAGGTACATCACGGCCGGCACGATCATGCCGCCGAGGGCGGCGATCCCGGGCAGCGCGCGGCGCGGCCAGGTGGAGAGCTGGCCGTCGAGCATCTCGCGCTTGATCTCAAGCCCGACCAGCAGGAAGAACACCGCCATCAAGGCATCGTTGACCCAGTGCAGCACCGACAGGCCGAGCACGTAGCTGTGCAGCGCCGCGAAGTACGCGCCGCTCACGGGCGAGTTGGCAATGACCAAGGCCAGGGCCGCCGCTCCCATGAGGACGAGGCCGCCGGAGGCTTCGTTGTTCAGGAGGGCCCGCAGGGCTGAGCGGGGTCGCGGCGTCAGGGCGTGCATCGGATCTCCTTGTCGGGAAAGATTGGGCCCGATTACCCCACAAGTCCGGGGATTGCAGCACTGGGGCCGTGCGGAATCGGCCTTTTGGCCGTTTCATATATGACATTCCTATGCGCGCGGCGGGCACATGCCTCGCCTTCCGCCGTCATGGACGTCATGGTGGCGCGGCTGGAATCGGAGAGGCTATGACCGACGGCGGAGAGCAGGATAACCAGGGTTGGAGGCGCAGGAACTGGATCGGGACCTTGGTTCCTAGCGGATCCCTCGCCCCCTGGCCCTTCGCCGTGACCGCCGTGGCGATTGCGGTGGCCCTTGCCGTCGCCTTCGTCCTCGCCCCGGTCACGGGAATCGAGAACGTCGACCTGGTGTTCCTGCTCCCCATCATCGCCATCGCGATCCGCTATGGGTTCTGGCCATCCCTGGCGGCCTGCCTTCTCAGTGCGCTCGCCTACAACTTCTTCTTCTTCCCTCCCGCCTTCGGCCTCGCAGTGGCCGACCCGGCCAACATCGCCACCGTGTTTTTCTTCCTCATCGTGGCGGTCATCACGAGCCATCTCGCCTCTCGGGCGCGGGAGGCAGCGCTCGCCGCAGCGAGCCGGGCCGCGACGACGGAGGCGCTTTACGCCTTCAGCCGCGAGATCGCCGGGATCGTTACGCTCGACGACCTGCTCTGGGCGACGGGGCAGGAGATCGGCTCAATGCTGCGACTGGACGTGGTGATCCTGCTCCCCGACGGCGATGGCAGGCTCGACATCAAGGCCGCTTACCCGCCGAGTGGTCAGGTCGACGGGACCGACGCGGACGCTGCCCGAATGGACAGCGACGAGGACAGGGCGGCACGGGGCACCGAGGCGTTGCTCACCGCGCAACACCGATTCCTGCCCCTGCGCACCAGCCACGGTCCGGTGGGCGCGATCGGCGTCAGCCGGACCGGAGTACCGCTGACCCCCGACGAGGAGCGGTTGCTGGCGGCGCTCGTCGACCAGGCTGCCGTCGCAATCGAACGCGTCCGGCTGGCCGCGGAGATGGATGCGGCACGCCTTGCCACGGAGACCGAGCGGCTGCGCTCGGCCCTGCTGAGTTCGCTCTCGCATGACCTGAAGACACCGCTGGCGTCCATCACCGGCGCGGCCACGTCCCTGCGCCAGTACGGCGAACTCTACGATGCGGCTGCCCGCGAGGAACTCGCCGCCACGATCCAGGGCGAGTCCGAGCGCCTGTCCCGTTTCGTCGCCAACCTTCTCGACATGACCCGCCTCAGGGCTGGTGGAATCGAACTGAAGCGGGAGCCCGTCGATCTGAACGAGGCTGTCGGCGCGGCCTTGCAGCGCATGCAGGATGTGCTCGGCGAACACTGGGTGGCGGTCGATCTACCTGCCGGACTTCCCATGCTCGACCTGGACGTCGTGCTGTTCGAGCAGGTGCTGGTCAACCTCCTGGACAACGCCGCCAAGTATGCCCTGCCCGGTTCAACCATCGCGATCGGCGCTGCTGGCGACGGACGAATGGTAGAGATCACCGTCAGCGACGAGGGACTAGGCATTCCTCCCGAGGACCTGGAGCGGGTGTTCGAGATGTTCCACCGCGTGAACAAGGGTGATCGGCAGCGGGCCGGAACCGGTCTCGGGTTGTCCATCTGCCGCGGCTTCGTCCAAGTTCTTGGCGGGACGATCAAGGCGGCCAACCGGATCGACGGATCCGGGGCGGTGTTCACCATCACGTTTCCGGAGTCCGTCTTCACCGCCCAGCCCTGGGAGGATGCCGCCGAATGACCGTCCACGGCACCATTCCCCTCCTCATCGTGGACGACGAGCCGCCGATCCGGCGACTGCTCCGCACCAGTCTCGCGGTCCACGGCTATCGCATCCTGGAGGCCGGGACCGCCCGGTCCGCGCTCGACATCGTCGCCCGCGAAGCGCCCGAGGTCGTGCTCCTCGATCTGGGCCTGCCGGACCATGACGGGCTGGAGGTGATCCGGCAGCTCAGGATCGCAGGATCGAGGGTCGCGATTATCGTCCTGTCGAGCCGCGGCGAGGAGGCCGCGAAGGTGGACGCGCTCGACCTCGGCGCGGACGATTTCGTGACCAAGCCATTCGGTATGGGCGAGCTCGTCGCCCGCATCCGCACGGCCTTGCGCCACCGGGTCCAGCGCCAGGGGGCTGAGCCCCTGTTCACCCACGGCGACCTGGCCGTCGACCTCACCCGCCGGCGCGTGACGGTGCGCGGGGTGGAGGTGAAGCTCTCCAACAAGGAATGGGACATCCTGCGCCTGCTCGTTCTCCACGCCGGCCAGGTGCTGACCCACCGCATGATCATGCAGGAGGTGTGGGGACCGAAGGTGGACGTGCAGTACCTGCGGATCTATGTGCGCCAGCTTCGTCAGAAGCTGGAGGAGCGGCCCGACCAGCCCCGGCACATCCTCACGGAGACGGGGGTCGGCTACAGGCTCCAGACCGATGTGGCCTTGCCGGAGGACGAGGCGGTACTCCGGACCAAGGCCGAATAATCCTGCCGTATCTCGCGGCATCGCGGAATGTTGCATCCGCATCGCGTACTGAAGGTGTCGCACCTGGCGAGCAGCAGGGTTGCTCCTGGTTTGTTGAACGGCGCAAGCGCCCGGCGCTGCCTCCGGCGTCCGGAACGCAGGCCCAATCAGTACAGTTGTTTTGGCAACGGGCGGGCCATGTTCCCGCGCGTCAATGTCTCAGTGGCCGAAGACCTTCTCCATAGCCTTTGGATCATTGTGGGCAGCCAGCTTGTCCATGATGGTCGTGCTGGCCTCGTTCAGGCCGACCACCTCGACCTCAGCGCCCTCGCGGCGGAACTTAAGGACAGCACGATCAACAGCATTGACGCCAGTTAGGTCCCAGATGTGCGCCCGGCTGACGTCAATGCGCACCCTCTTCAGGGGCTCCTTGAAATCGAAGGCCGCCATGAAATCGTCCGCCGAAGCAAAGAAGAGCTGCCCCTCGACGAGGTAAACCCGTTCATGGCCGTCAGCCGTCAGTGATGAGGTGACCCGGAAGATCTGCGCAACCTTCCAGGCGAAGAAGATGCCGGAGAGCAGGACGCCGACTCCAACCCCAAGGGCCAGATTGTGGGTCCCCACCACTGTGAATACGGTCGCCAGCATGACGATGCTCGAGCGCCGGGGGTGCTTGCGCAGGTCGTTGAGGGACGACCAACTAAAGGTGCCAATCGAGACCATGATCATAATAGCCACCAGCGCCGGCATCGGAATGATGCGTACCAGATCGCCGAGGACGAGAAGCAGGAACAGCAGGAACGCACCGGCCACGAAGGTCGACAGACGCCCACGCCCACCGGACTTCACGTTGATGACCGACTGCCCGATCATGGCGCAACCCGCCATGCCGCCGATGAAGCCGGTGCAGAAATTGGCGATGCCCTGCCCGATGGCCTCCCGGTTCTTATCGCTGGCGGTGTCCGTCATCTGATCAACGATAGCAGCCGTCAATAGGCTCTCCAGCAGGCCCACGGCGGCCACGCTGATGGAATAGGGAAGGATGATCCAGAGCGTCTCCAGCGTGAAGGGGATGTTGGGGATCAGGAACACCGGCAGGCTGTCCGGCAGGGCTCCGCGGTCACCCACAGTGCGCACGTCAATGTCCAAGAAGACCGTGAGTGCCGTCAGCACGACGATGCAGACGAGCGGCGAGGGAATGGCCTTGGTGAGGCGCGGGAAGAGATAGATGATCGCAAGGCCTGCGGCGATCATGGCGTAGGTCTGCCATGGCATACCGATCAGCTCGGGCAACTGTGCCATGAAGATCATGATGGCAAGCGCATTGACAAAGCCTGTCATGACGGAACGTGAGACAAAGCGCATCACGTAGCCAAGCCGGCACAGCCCCGCCAGCACTTGAATGACCCCAGCGAGGATCGTCGCTGCCAGGAGGTACTCAAGGCCGTGATCCCGCACGAGGCTGATCATGAGAACGGCGGTTGCAGCGGTTGCCGCCGAGATCATGCCGGGGCGGCCGCCCGTGATTGAGATGATCACGGCAATAGAGAAGGAGGCGTACAGGGCCACCTTCGGATCAACGCCCGCGATGATGGAGAAGCCGATCGCTTCCGGGATCAGGGCAAGGGCGACGACAATCCCGGCGAGCACGTCGCCACGGATGTTGGAAAGCCACTCACGGCGGAGGTTTTCGATAAAGGTCATGGGGTTCCAGAAAGCACAGGAATGCAGGGCCCGTGGGATGAAGGCGCTGCCGGAGGGCTTGTTTGCTGGATGGTCCGGCGGATTGGCGGCCGGAAGAGCCACCCGGAGTTGCACCGGGTCCTTACTTGCTTTTGGGTTTTTGCCTGTCCTTGGCGGGAAGATCAAGCCCGAACATTGCAATGCATACGTCGACTTCCTGACCAGCCCAGCAGCGAGGTATTGCGCTCCAAGGCCTGGGGCTGACCTTTACCTACGTTGAGGACACCATTCCCTGAACCCCGTTTACAGCCAGGAGGCGATCTTCTCGAGCGGCTTTTTGATTCCCCCGTGAACGGGCACCGAGCAGTCCTCCGCCGGGTAGCCGACGACCAGAAGTATGTAAGGCTTCTCGATCTCCGGGCGGTGGCAGATCTCGTTGAGAAAGCCCATCGGACTAGGAGTGTGGGTCAGTGTGACCAAGCCTGCCGCATGCAGGGAGGTGATCAGGAAGCCTGTGGCGATCCCCACCGACTCCGGCACGTAGTAGTTCTTGACCTTGCGTCCGCCAGGCCCCTCACTCGAGCGCTGCCCGAAGATGGCGATCAGCACGGGAGCCGTCTCGACGAAGGGCTTGTTTGCATCCGTGCCAAGCGGCGCCAGTGCATCGAGCCACTCCTGCGGCGCACGGCCGTTGTAGAACGCGTGCTCCTCGGCCTCGGCCTCCTCCCGGATGCGCCTTTTCATGTTCGGATCTGTGATCACGGTAAAATGCCAGGGCTGGAGATTGGCGCCAGACGGCGCCGTGCCGGCAGCCAGCAGAGCATACTCGATCACCTCCCGCGGCACGGGTTTGTCGGAGAAGTCCCGCACCGTCCTCCTGCGCCTGATGTCCTCGTAGAAGATCCGTGCCCGCTCGATCATCTCCTCCGGAGGGTAAGCGCGATACGCGCCCAGAGGCTCAAGGACCGGATGTGTCATGAAGTTCTCCAAGCGTGTTTCAAGTCACCCGTTTCACCAAGGAGCGCAGGCTAAGACCCTGGACAACGATTGTGAAGACGACCACGGCATAGGTTGCGGCCAGCAAAGCAGGCTTTTCGGCAACGTCGGGCAGGGACAATGCCAGCGCAATGGAGATCCCGCCGCGCAAGCCGCCCCAGGTCAGAACCGGAATCGTCCCAGGCGCGAACTTCTGCCGCGTTCGCAGCGCCATGACCGGAAGCGCCACGGCCAGGAAGCGGGCAATGAGCGCAAGGGGAATGCTGGCGAGGCTGAGCCAGGCGAATGCAGGATCGAAGCCAAGGACCAGAACCTCAAGGCCGATCAGCAGAAACAGCACGGAGTTCAGGATCTCGTCCACGAGTTGCCAGAAGCCGAACACATAGCGCTGGGTTAGATCGCTCATGGCATCCTGCGGGCCGCGGTTGCCGATCAGGATGCCGGCCACGACGACCGCGATCGGACCGCTCATGTTAAACCTCGCGGCCGCCGCATAGGTGCCGGCGGCGACCGCCAGGGATATCAGGGTTTCCAGAGGATAGTTGTCGATCACGCGGATCGAGCGGTAGGCGACATATCCCGTTGCAAACCCGAGGGCCGCGCCACCAAGCGCTTCAACGAAGAAGAGCTCGGCAATATGTCCGGGTCTGGCACCGCCCTCTCCCCCTCCGGACGCGATGGCGAGCAGGACCGTGAAGACCACCACGCCGACCCCGTCGTTGAACAGGGATTCGCCTGACATATCGGCCTCGAGTGTCTCCGGCACCTTCACGGACTTGAGCGTACTGAGGACGGCAACAGGGTCGGTGGGACTGATCAAGGCGCCGAATACGAGTGCCCAGGGAAGGGGCAGCGGAACCCCAAGCACATCGGACATCCACCACAAGCCAACACCGATGACCGCGATTGAGATCGCCACGCCGGCTGTTGCCATGACCCCGATGGGCCAGGCGCGCCGCCTCAGCAGCGAGAGATCGACATGAAGAGCGCCTGCAAACAACAGAAAGGCCAGGAGCCCGTTGAGTACGGTGGCCCTGAAGTCAACCTGGCGCAAAAGGACCGCCAAGTCCTCGTAGAGGTGCACCTCCGGCCGGGCGATCTCGACTCCGATCAGGAACAGAGAGGCGGCAAGCCCCATAACCAGCAGGCCGATGGTATGAGGCAGCCGTATGACGACATGGTTGAGCCAGCCGAAGGTGGCGGTCAGCACGAGCAGGACGGCAATGAGGTCAAAGACGGAAAGCACCTGCCGCAGCTCCTAGTTCGGGGAGAGGTCGGAAGTCTGCACCCCGGTCTGGAGGTCCCGGCGCAGAGCGGCGATCTCAGCCCGCAGAGCGGCAATCTCCCTTGTCCCCGCCACCTCGCCCTCCTCGGAGGCCGCGTCACGTCCGACAAAGAAGGACGCGAAGCTCGCGGTGATGTAGCCGAACACGGCAAAGCCGTAGAGCGCGAGCAGGAAGCACAGGATGCGCCCCTCCGGGGTCTTCGGCCAGAACTCGGACCCCATGGTAGCCAATAGCATCCCGGTCCACCACAGGGCATCGGCATAGCTGTCGAACCCGCCATTTACCTGGGATGCTGGCTCGAACGCGAGCATGCCACCGGCTCCCAGGAGGGCAACCAGCACGGTCAAGCCTGTGACATAGCCGAGCCCCCGACAGCTCAAGCTGGCACGAAGGGCATTCATGCCCCGGTTTGCCGTTCCGACAATGCGGACCAGCCGGAAGCCACGAGCGGCACGGGCGACCCGCAGAATGCGAAACGCCCGAAAGAGCCGGAAAGCGGGCACAACCAGGGCTACGACCGTCAGCCAGTTCTGGCGGAGGAACGCTAGCTTCTCGGGCGCGAGCGTAAAGCGAACGGCGAACTCGAGCAGAAAAGCAATCCAAATCGCCGTGCCGAATGTCTCCAGGGCGTCGAAGGTCCCCCAGACCAGTTCCACCACAACAAGCAGGAGCCACAGAAAGCTGAGCACCAGCATGGGGGTGCGCAGCCATTCATCAAGCTCCGCCAAAGCACTCCAGCGCTCGTTCTCGCTTGCTGCTGATGCGTGACGTTGAGGATCATCTGCCATCACGGGTTCCCTGAAGATTGCAGGGGACAACCATCATTGTTGGCGAACAGGTCCGGCACCGCGATACACTCGGGCGGTTGGACATCACACCATAAGTGGACGCAGGCGGTTGATTGAATTCGATCGGTGCCGTGTCCCTGTCATCGATTGGAGGGCCTTACATAGTCTCGTGAGGGATATGGAACCCGGTGCCCCTCCTGCCTTAGGACGTCGGCAGGACGACAATAATGCATGCCGGGCACCGCCCCAAGCAGGCGTCCGTAGCGGTTCGGCTCAGCTAGGCTCACCAGCGGGACTATCTTACAGAAGCCTCCTTACAAGCCCTGATTGCCCTGTGAAAGCTTTGCTCGATGTCTTCCCGGTCGGCAGGCTCAGGCACGTCACGCTGCCCGGCTGCTCGGACCAGGTGCGCATGGCGAGCCAATGCACCCCGCTGCTCATCCAGGCGCGCGTGTTCGGCAATCCGGCGGATGGCCTCCAGCAGATGGATCAGGATCTCGGGCTTGGCCGATCCAGCTTGCCGAATCTGGTGGATCGCTGCGTCAAGAACGCCGTCATAGGTCGTAACCTGACGATACACCCGCACCCGAGCTGAACGGTCCCGGATTGTCTCAGAAGGAAGGGCGCGCTCCATCATCCGCGACAGGACCCCGCGCAACCGATCAATCACGACCGTAGCCGTGAATGGATCATTGATCCCGGGCGACAATGCCCGCAATGCCACCTCCACCAGGTGGCGAATTGCGAACTCCAGGTCCTGCGTGGGCGTACGCTCGTCTCCGCTGACGATGAAGTTCCCGATTTCCTTCCTGGTTTTTTTGGGGTTGCCGGTGGGCGGGTGGATCAAGACACGTCGATCACCATTCACAATGAAGTCCCCGGCCCGAAAGTCCAGGCGCACAACTAGGTCGCGCTGCTCGGCCCAGGCGGCCAGTTCGTCGTAGTCAACGACTTGCACGTACCCCTCATAAGGCAATGCGATCCGCTCCGCCTGCTCCTCAAAGCCGTTCGGGAGGTCACTTGGACCATGCTCCGGAACTGTGGTGTCGGCGAGGTGGGGAAGCTTGACGATAGCCGTATCGACCTCGCGACGGACCCTTCGCACGACCTCATCAGCGACAATGGAGCGGGCCACGCCCTGAATAAAGGCCAGCAGGGCCAACACGCAGATGAGTGCCAGGGCGGTGCCCACAGTCACGGATACGTGCGGCACCTCCGGTATCGGCGCCTTGCCATGGATCGACCGCAGCACGATCAGGCAGTAAAAGATGGTCATGGCGAAGGTGCCGAGCACAACCTGCGTGCGCAGATCTGACCGGAAGATGCGGATCAGACGCGAGCCATAGGAGTTTGCAGCCAAGGTTAGCGCAACAACGGTTACCGAAAAGGCCATGCTGGCCATCGTGATGATCGCGGAGAGCAAGGTGGAGAGAAGGCTGCGGGCGTCTTCGCCATCGCCGCTGTTGATCCACCACGCCCGGACATTGTCCTCGGAGCCGTGCCCGGCATCGATGCGGAGCATGGCGACGGCAAGGCCGATCCCCAGGACGATCATGATGGAAGGAACCAGCCACAGGCTGGTGCGCACCACATCCCACGTGGCAAGGAGCCGCTTAGACATCTGCCCTCGATACAGTTTTGGCTCGTCCCTGACACTATGCTGCGACGGTTGGATCGGTTCCGGGACTGGACCTCTTCCGTTGTGCGCCAAGACCAAGCGCTACCTGACAGCGCCTCCTGTATGTCTCAGGGCAGGGCACTGACGCGGCCCTGATGGATCCCATGCAGGCGTCTGAGGTTGACCGTTCATGGATCGTCTCCGGAATGTCATCGTTCTCCTGCGCGGTCAGCTCTGGATCATCCCCCTGGTCCTCAGTGCACTTGCGCTGAGCCTGGCCTACTGGATCCTCACGTCAGAAGCCTCGTTTCTCGAAGTCCGGGATGCCGGCGGCTTCTGGTGGCTCTACGGCGGAGACGCCAGCAGCGCGCGCGATCTCATGTCCAGCCTGCTCTCAGGCCTGATGACAATGACCTCGCTTGTCGTCTCGGTCACCTTCGTCATCCTGACCCTCGCGGCCAACCAGCTTGGGCCCCGCTTGATCTCGACCTTCATGGGCGACCGGCAGATTCAGACCGTCCTGGGGCTCTTCATCGGCACCATCCTCTACGTCCTGGTCGTACTGCGCAGCCTCGACGGGACCCTTGGGGTCGAAGGGGTACCGCACGTTGCGGTGACGATCGGCAGCGTCCTGACGGGCGTCTGCCTGTTTGCCCTGCTGTTCTACGTGCACAAGATCGCCCGTGCGATCATCGCCGACAGCATCGTCGCGCGGGTGGCCGGTGACCTGCACAACGACATCCGCAGCATGCTGTCAGCCGAGCTTAACGAGACGGAGCGTGCGATCCCGGACCTGACAAGGCCCAGGGCCGGAGCTGTCTCGTTGGACCGAAGCGGCTACATCCAGGTGATCGACTACGACAGGCTTGTCACGCTGGCCTGCCACGAGGACGCGCTTTTTGACGTGAAGGTGCGCGCCGGCCACTTCGTGCTGAAGAACGGCGAGCATGTGGTCGTCCATGCAGGGCGTCCTCTTGGTCAAGAAGCCGTGCGGGCCATCAGGGCCGCCTTTGTAGTTGGGCAGGAGCGCAACTCGGCGCAGGATCTCGAGTTCGGCCTGCGCCAGCTTGTAGAGATTGCCCTGAGGGCCCTGTCCCCCGGCATCAACGACCCCTTCACCGCCATTGCCGTGATTGACCGGATCGCCGCCGCCCTGGAGGAGATCTTCATGCGCTCGCTCCAGCAGGCTGTCTGGCGCGACAAGGAGGGCAAGGTGCGGGTGATTGCCCAGCGGTCCGATGTGCAGGGCCTTGCCGACGCTGCCTTCGATGCCATCCGGCAGGCCGGACAGGAAATCCCTGCCATCCTGATCCGCATTGCGGACGTCCTAGGCCAGCTCGCGCCGGTTCTCCACGCCGAGGAAGCTCGAGAGGCAGTGTCCCGACAGCTCGGCAAGCTGGCAGAGACGACCACGGAGGCGCACCTCGCCCCCAGCGACCGCACGGCGGTTCTGCGCCGGATCGAGCAGGCCAGGGTTGCCACCGCGCCCCGTCCCAAGGAAGGAAGCATCCATGTTCTTTGACTCCTGGACCGGATTGGGACGTGTGCTCCTGGTCGGGACATTCGCCTATGTCGCCCTTGTCGCCATCCTGCGCATTTCGGGAAAGCGCACGCTCACCAAGCTGAATGCCTTTGACCTGGTGGTCACGGTTGCGCTCGGCTCCACCCTTGCCACGGTCCTGCTGAGCAAGGACGTGGCACTGGCGGAGGGCGTTCTGGCGATGGTGCTGCTGGTGTTTCTCCAGTTCATGATCACCTGGCTTTCGGTTCGATCAGCCGGGTTCCGGGATCTAGTCAAGAGCGAGCCC
This sequence comes from Microvirga sp. jy35, assembly GCF_056148915.1. Classification (NCBI taxonomy): domain Bacteria; kingdom Pseudomonadati; phylum Pseudomonadota; class Alphaproteobacteria; order Hyphomicrobiales; family Methylobacteriaceae; genus Microvirga; species Microvirga sp. jy35. The sequence goes on from NZ_JBWBEW010000043.1 coordinate 38,286, forward strand.
ACCCTGATCATGCACCAAGGCGAGTTTCTCGATGGGGCCATGCGGGCGCAGCGGATGACGCGGGACGAGGTGATGGCGGCGCTACGCTCCAATGGCGTGATGGACGCGAGCCAGGCAGCCGCCGTTGTGCTGGAGACGGACGGCACCATCGCAGTTATCAAGGGCACCGATCACGAAGCGGCCAAGACTACCCTGGCGAGCGTGCGGCAGCCATAACCTGCTCGGAGCGGGTTGGCGCCTGCCGATCAGGGACACCGGAATAGCCCACGATAGCCACACTCCTTCGTCTCGACCCCTCCGATGCAGCTTCCGGCGGAGATCTTCGCCGGAACACCTGTCGCGTGGCACACGTTCCGCCAGTCAGCGGATGCGCTGAACCAGGAGCCTACATGATGGAGACTGATGCAAGCATCACGCTGGAGCGGATCGAGGGTTTCATCACGGGCTTTTGGTGGATCCTGCCCAACCTCGGCATTGCCCTGATGGTCTTCCTGATCTTCCTGGCGATTGCCTGGTTGGCCCGCATCGCCGTATCCCGGTTTTTCAACTACCGTGGTCGCCCGGACCTTGCCACCCTGCTCGCCGGCTCCGCGCGCTGGTCGATCATCGTGCTCGGCCTTCTGGTCGTTGCGACCATCGTGTTCCCGTCGGTCAAGCCCGCCGATGTCCTGGCCACCTTGGGTGTCGGTTCCATCGCCATTGGTTTCGCATTCAAGGACATCCTGCAAAACTGGCTTGCTGGCCTTCTGCTGCTCTTGCGGCAGCCCTTCCGCCAGGGGGATCAGATCGTGGTCGGCAAGCATGAGGGAACAGTCGAGCGCATCGAGGCACGGGCAACCCTGATCAGGACCTATGATGGCAAGCGGGTGATCATCCCCAACAGCAGCGTCTACACCGAGTCCGTCACCGTCAACACGGCATTCGAGCAGAGCCGCAGCGAGTACGACGTCGGGATCGGGTACGGTGACGATGTGGGGAAAGCCTGCGAGGTGATCCGCGGCACCCTGAACGGAGTGCCGGGCGTCTCCGATCAGCCCGCGCCGGAAGCCATCCCGTGGGAGCTGGCTGGGTCCAGCGTCAACATCAAGGTGCGCTGGTGGACCCGGCCGCAACGCGCCGAGGTGGTGCATGTGCGCGGACGCGTGATCCAGGCCGTTCAGCAGGCGCTGGGTCATGCCGGCATCGACTTGCCGTTTCCGACCAACGTGGTGCTCCTGCACGATCAGACCGAGGAGGCCGATGGGGACCGCACGCGTCAGCGCGAGGGGTGGCCCGCAGGCGACAGACCGCCTGCCCCCCGTCATCTGAACGAGGTCACTGTTGATGGTGCGGGAGAACCCGAGCAGCAGGAAGACGCGATGCGGACGGACCGCCGGCGGCAGTGACCGACACAGAAGCCGGCTCATGTCTTGAATCCACGGCCTTCAGGCAAGAACCTGAGGACATATCCTAACGCTTGGTGCCCCAGTGTCGGGCGGCTGATTGGGATAGATTCCGCTAACTGGTCCGTTCGATGGCTATACCGCGGGAGGCCTCACCAACAACGCTGCACCAAAAGCCAGGCTAGGGCGTTGGTGTCCACGAGTGCCTTTCCAAACGTGAAGGATCCGATCAGGTGGCCACAGGCAAGGCAATCGTCTCCGCTCATCCCCTACTCCGCGCCGAACTGCACGGAGGCGGTGAATGATGCATGTTGTTCGTCGGGGACAGGGGCAGCCCCTGCTCCTCGTTCACGGCCTGGGGGGTAGCTGGCGGTCTTGGAGCACCATCCTTCTTGCCCTTGCTGAAAAGCGTGAAGTGATCGCTATCGATCTGCCCGGTCACGGCGGCACGCCCGCGGCAGCCGGTAGCGGCACCTTCATGGGCCTTGCCGACAGTGTTGATGCCTTCATTGCCGAACAGGGGCTTTCGGGAGCCGATGCCGTCGGGAGTTCGATGGGAGCGCGGCTTGTGCTGGAGTTAGCTCGCCGGCGCAGCGTTGGCGCGGTCGTTGCCCTCGATCCGGGAGGGTTTTGGCGCGGATGGGAGCGAACGTTCTTTCGCACAACCATCGGAGCATCCATTCGGTTGGTCCGTGGTCTTGGGCCTACCCTGCCTATGCTGTCGCGCAACGTGGCGGCACGGACCGCTCTCTTGGCGCAGCTCTCTGCGCGACCGTGGGCCCTTGCTCCCGAGCTTGTTGCGACCGAGTTGAAGAGCTATGCGGCGACGCCCACCTTCGACGCTCTGGTTCAAGACTTGGCCAAGGGGCCGGAGCAGCAAGGACCAGCCGCACCCGGTCCCGGTCCGGTGATAATCGGCTGGGGCCGGCAGGATCGCCTGTGTCTGCCGCGCCAAGCAGCCCGTGCGCAGGAGGCGTTTCCGACCGCCAAACTGCACTGGTTCGACAAGTGTGGCCATTTCCCAATGTGGGACCAGCCAGAGGAGACAATACGGCTCATTCTCGAAAGCGCAGGCGGCACTCACGAGAGACCCACTGGAAGTACTTGAACAGTCGCATTGAACCTGAGGCAAGCAGCATCTGTCGGGTACCGGGTGTCAGATCTTAATCACTTACATTCGTGTGGCAGCAACCCCTCAATTGGTCCGGGCACCGCAGGCAGAGCCGCTTCCCGGTTCTGACCATGCCCGAGAGCTGGTCCACCAAGGTAGATCAACCTCCGTCGCAAATCCCAAGTGAGTGTGGCAGGTCTACCTATGCAGTGGTCCAATTCGTCTCATCAAGTTGTCCCTGCGGTCCGGCAACGAATTCAACCGAGACCAGTTATCTGTCCAAGTGTTCTGACACGTTGCAGGCCTTTCGAGCACAACCTCGTCGAGGTCATCCAAGCAGCCGGAAACCGAACACAAGGATACCTCCATGAGCGCTCGGCATTACATTTATGGCTCCGTTGCCCTGGCACTTCTCGGCTCCGGCCCCATTTGGGCACAGCCTTCCTCCCCTTGTGGCGATGCGACCCGGGTAAGCCGATCAGACACCGTCAGCAGCATCGCCGCTCGCTGCGATATGACGGAAGCCGCCATCCTGCGGGCGAACCCGGCGGTTGAGGGATCCGACGACCTTCGCGTTGGCCGGGAGCTGAAGCTCACAGCCTCGACAGCCCAGCCGACAACCGAGCGACTGGGATCGCTCGCCCGCGAGGCCGGCAGCGCGCTGAGTGGAATGGCGCAGGATCTCACCTCGTCCGTGGACAACCTCCTCGACAAGAACCCGGACCTGCGTCAGCGGCTCGGCGGCATCGGTGACCGCATCAGTTCCACGAACGTCGACGTGAGCAAGGCCGAGGTCGCGCTCGCGCCTGGAAATGGCACGGTCGGCATGACGGTGACCGTCTCCGCCAAGGGTCTTCCCGCCGACACTGCGGTGGTCATCGGCGGTGGCGCCCCTCGGACCGCCTACGAGGTTCTCCAGCAAGCCAGGACGAGCGCGGATGGAACCCTCCAGGCAAGCGTGCGAATTCCTGACTGGAGCACAGGTCAGGAGCGTTTCGTAGTGACCGTCGCCGCCGAAGAGGCGGAGTGGAAGGTGCGTTCCGCTCCCTTCCAGATCACCGGCACAAAGCTCTGACGGACGCCGCATACCAGCACCTGACAGGCTCGCGCGTCCTGAGTGCGAGAGCTTATGCTTTGGGATAGATGATCGCGTCCGCCCCTTGCGCTGCGGTCCACTGGGCGTCCAGCAGGCGACGCATCATTGCACTTGTGGCTCCATCATCTCGAGCAGGAAGGCAAGCAGGCTGCCGGCCTTGGCAAAGCTGAGGGGATCATTGGAAGCCAGGCATCGGCCGTCGTGGGCACCACGACAGCACATGCTGGAAAGCTCCCGCCGGAAGGTGGGGTGATATGCCGGCGGTCCATCCCATTGAGGAAGTTGATAGCGGACCCATCGCACCCACTCCGGACCGAACACTCGCGAGCACACCTCGGTGGCTGCACCCTGGAGGAGTTCACGGGTGTTCCCCTGTTCGCCCATATTCTGGATCTCAGGAATAGTGCGGGCGTAGCCCTCGAGGGCGCCCACAATATAGGCTCCGATCAGCAGATCCGTCATGCTGCTGTGCGACGGGAGGAGCGCCCCGCGCCGTCCCGTGATGGCGAACACCTGATCCTCCACGTGTCGGCCTACGCGATCGATCATCTCCGGGACCCATGCGGATTGTGCGGTCCTGCTGATCTCAGGGCCAAGAAGCCAATTCAGCATCAACCTTCTCCTGACCTGCCCCTCGAAGGGATGCCATGGCACTCATGGACCTCACAAGCCTAACGCGCAATTCCGACGAGCAGCAGAGTTGCTCCTGGATTGTTGAACGGAGCCAGGATTGAGTGTGATCATGAAAAGCCCGACCCTTGGTGCGGCATGCGCTGGAACGTCAAGCCAAGCGACGCGATTGGTTCAGCATTGGGCCGGCCATTCAGAAGAGCCGCACACAGGGACGAGGAGCAGACGCCATGACTCACAGATTCGGAGTTGGCCAGCTTGTGCGGCCAAGGGAACGGCTTCTCGACAACACCGGGATCTACGAGATCCTGCGCCTTCTGCCCTCCGGACCTGACGACGAGCCACTCTACCGGATCAAGGCCGCGACTGGGCCGATCCAGCGCGTGGTGCGTGAGGCCGACATCGTGCCTGCGTCTGCCTCCTCGCAAGGGACGGGCTGAACGGGGATTGCCCTCGGCGCATCAGATGAACCAGTGCCGATCCAGCCTGTTGTCATTATGACCGCTATCAAGCGCGGCGGAGGTTTGATGGCACTGTACCGGACCGTCTTGGCTCTCGTGGTCACCGCCCTCTTCTGCGTGGGCCCGGCCGGAGCGCAGGAGCGCACCATCAGGGTTGGCGTACCGGCCGGAGCACTGGTTCAGCTCGTGCAGGTTCTGGGGCGCCGTTGCATTAACCTTGGCAGTTTAGAGGAAAGCGGCCAGTCGAGGAGCCGCCCTGTTGTCTCTGTTCAAGCG